>JBKJRJ010000286.1:0-8383 GCA_046594705.1 Vicinamibacterales bacterium | reverse complement strand
GATCTCTTCACCCGCGCCTATCGGCGGGCCGACGCGGTGACGTTCTACAGCCAGCGGCTGCTCGAGCGTGCCGGCGAGCTCGGGCTCGCTCGCCCGCGCACCTCCGCGATCTATCCTGCGGTGGCCGCGTCGTTCACCCACCACGACCCGGCCGCGCAACAAATCGAGCGGCGCGGCCTGGGAATCGCCGCGGCGAACCTGCTCGTCAACGTCAAGCGCCTGCATCCCCTTGCCGGCCACCGCTATCTGCTCGAGGCCATGCCTGCCGTCATCCGCGCGCATCCGGACACGCACCTCGTGATCTGCGGCACGGGCGCGTTGCTCCCGGAGCTCCAGGCGCTGGCACGATCCGCGGGCGTCGAGCGACACGTGACATTTGCCGGCCTCGTCGACAACGCGCTGGTAGCGCGGTATTGCGCCGCGGCCGACCTGTTCGTACTGCCTTCCCTGCTCGAGGCGCTGCCGACCGTGGCGGTCGAAGCTCTCGCCTGTGGCACCCCGGTCGTCTCATCCGACAATCCCGGCGGCGTTGAACTGCATGGCGTCTTTGGTGACGATGTGGCGGTGGTGCCGAAGGAGCGTCCGGACGCCTTGTCGGCGGCCATCGGCCTGGCGCTGCGCGACAAGCGGCGGACCCGCCCGTCGACCGGCGCGATCGTCGAGCGGCGGTTCCGCGCGGAGGCGGTGGCGCGGCAGTACTTCGACGTCTACGCGGAAGTGATCCGCCGATGATGCGCGCCATCGGGCGTGCCGCGGCGGCGGCCGGGCTCGCGGCGCTGCTGGGCGCCGCGTGGGTCGCACTGTTCTACGCCTGGCACCCCGCCCTCCGGATCGAATTCGATCGTGATCTTCCCCGCAACCTGGCGGGTGTCTATTCGCCCGAACGGGACGAGATGTCTGGGCTCACCTTCGCCTGGACCGGAGCGGACGTCGTGTTGCGCCTGCCCGGCCTGGATCGCGGCCGGCCCTGGCTGCTGGATCTGCGCGTGCGCGGCGGCCGGGCGGTGCCGGCCGACAACCCGGACGTGACGGTGGTGGCTGACGGCGTCACCTTGACCACACTGCACACGACCGCGGAGTTCCAGGACATCAGGCTGACCGTGTCGCCGCTGCAGGCGCGCCGCGGCCTGACGGTCGGTCTGCGCAGCTCGAAGACCTTCATTCCCGGGCCGGACGATCCGCGCCGGCTCGGCGTGATGCTGGATCGGCTCGTGCTGACGCCGCAGGGCATCGTCCTCGTGCCGCGGCCGGCGCTGTCCGCCGCCGCGCTCTCATCGGCCGCGATGGGGGCGGCGATCGCACTCCTCGGGGTGACGGCCGGCTCAGCGATCGGCGGCGCCGTCCTGCTCAGCGCGGCGGCAGCGGCTGTGGTCGCGCGGGGATTCGGTCCGTTCACCGACTACCCCGATCGCGTGGTCGCGCTGGGATTCTGGGTTGCGCTGACGCTCGCCGCCGGCGCGATCGCCATGCAGTACCGCAGGCCGCCGCTTCGCAACACCGCCCGGTTCGCGGCGGCGTTCTCGGCCAGCGCCCTGTTCCTGAAACTGCTCGTGCTGCTGCACCCCAACATGGCGGTCGGCGACGCGATGTTCCACGCCCACCGCTTCCAGGGCGTGCTGGCCGGAAATCTGTTCTTCACCTCCATCGCGCCCGGGGGCTATTCGTTCCCCTACCCACCGGGCCTTTATGTGTTCGCCTCGATGTTCTCGGGGCTGGTGCGCCGGGGCGCCGGCGATATGGCCCTGCTGCGCGTGATCACGTGCTCGATCGACGTCGCCGCCGGACTCCTGCTGTATACGCTCGTCGTCAAGGCCTGGAAGCACCGTCTCGCGGCGGCCCTGGCGGTCGCCCTCTACCAGCTCATCCCCCTCGACTTCGGCGTACTCACCACCGGAAATCTCACGAACGCCTTCGCCCAGGCGGTGGCGGTGGCGGCGCTCGTGCTCATGGGATCCGGCGCGGTCACCGTGACACGCTGGGGCTGGACCGCCGCGCTGGCGCTGGCGCTGGCGATCGCCTACCTGTCGCACACCAGCACCCTGGCCATCCTCTTCGTCGCGACGGTCGTGACGGCCATGCTGTTCCTGTGGCGGGGCGGGGCCGGGCTGCGCGGGCCGGCGGCGGCGATCGCGCTGGCGACGGCCGGCGCCGCCGTGCTCGCGGTGGTCGCCTACTACGCACATTTCATGGACACCTACCGCGCCGAGTTTGCGCGGATCGGGCACGAGACCGCGACGGCCGCGGCTGACGCGGGCGGTCGCAGCGCCGGGGATCGACTTCGCCTGGTGCCCTACTCGCTCGGGGTCTATATCGGCGCGCCGGTGCTGCTCTTTGCATTCATCGGGGCAGCGGAGCTCGCGCGCCTACGGGCCCGCGATCGGCTGACGCTGACCCTGGCGGGCTGGCTGCTCTCGTGCCTGGGCTTCCTGGTGGTCGGCGTCGTCACCCCGGTGGACATGCGTCACTACCTCGCGGCCGTGCCGGCCATTGCCGTCACCGCGGGCTATGGCGCCGCCTGGGCATGGGAGGAGGGCTGGCCCCTCCACCAGACGCTCTGGCGCGTCACCGCGGCGGTGTTTCTTGCGGGGACCATCTCGATCGCATTTCACAACTGGTGGAATGCACTCGGATAAGATGACTGGATGACGCTGACCGAACAGATCTCGCGGGACATCACGACGGCCATGAAGGCCAAGGACCCGGCGCGGCTCTCGGCGCTTCGCATGGCGAAGGCGGCGCTGATGAACGGCGAGGTGGCGAAAGGGCGCGCGCTGGAGGAAGCCGAGGCGCAGCAGGTGCTGGCGTCGCTGATCAAGCAGCGGCGCGATTCGATTGCGCAGTTCGGTATCGCCGGGCGCCAGGATCTCGTGGACAAAGAGGCGGCGGAGATCATCGTGCTCGAACGCTACGCGCCACCAGCCGCCGACGCCGCCGAGCTCGAGCAGGCCGTCACCGCCGCGATTGCCGAGACCGGCGCCACCACGGCCAAGGACATGGGCCGCGTGATGAAGGCGGTGATGAGCGCCCTCGCGGGCAAAAGTGTCGACGGCAAAGCCGTCAACGAGCTGGTACGGAAGAAACTCGCGGGCGGCAACTAACCGGGCCTGAGCCGTGTTGGCAGCCGCAAACTTTTGGGCGCGGCTTCCGTCTAATCATTGTGAAAGGCAACGCACAAGCCTCTCATCCATCCTCCATGGGGCCTCCACCGCAAGGTGGGGGCCTTTTTCGTCTACCCCTGTGACCCGGCTGTCCGTCTCCGGGACGCCACTGTTCGCTGTGGTACGCTGACCGAAAATGAGCAAGCTCGCCAGGTCCGCCGGCCTGATCGGCGCGGCCACCATGACGAGCCGTGTGCTGGCCGTCGCGCGCGAGACGGTGATCGCGTATCTGTTCGGCGCGGGGAATGCGATGGACGCCTACAACGTGGCGTTCCGCGTGCCCAACCTGCTGCGCGATCTGTTCGCCGAGGGGGCGATCAGCGCCGCGTTCATCCCCACCTTCACCCGCTACCTCTCCGGGCGCGGCCGCGATGCGGCATGGCGCCTCGGCAATCTCGTCATCAACGCGCTCGCGGTCATGACACTCGCCGGTGTCGTCCTGGGCTGGTTGCTGGCTCCCGATCTGGCGCGCTGGTTCGCCCCCGAGTACGCGCTCGTGCCCGGCAAGCTCGAGCTCACCACGCTGCTGACCCGCATCATGCTGCCGTTTCTGACCATGATCGCGCTCGGGGTCGTGATGATGGGCATGCTGAACGCCCTTGGCCGCTTCTTCATCCCGGCGTTGTCGCCGGCCATGTTCAACATCGCCACCCTGGTGTCGGCGTTCACCATCGTGCCGTTGATGCCATCGGTCGGCTGGCCACCCATCGCCGGCCTCGCGATCGGTACCGTGATCGGGGGGGCCGGACAGATCCTGCTGCAGTGGCCGTTCCTGCGGCGTGAAGGGTGGCGCTATCGCTCGATTCTCGACACCGGTGACGCGGGGCTGCGTGAAGTCTTGCGGCTGATGGGGCCAGGCACGCTCGGCCTCGCGGCGGTGCAGGTCAACGTCTTCGTCAATACCCTGCTGGCCACCGGTGAAGGCACGGGCGCCGTGTCGTGGTTGAACTATGCCTTTCGATTGATGTATTTGCCCATCGGATTGTTCGGCGTGTCGATCGGGACGGCGGCGCTGCCCGAGATTTCCCGGCACGCCGCGGCAGCGGACCTCCCGGCGATGCGGCGCACCGTCTGCGACGCGCTTCGCCTGATGCTGATGCTCAACGTCCCCGCCACGATCGGACTGATGGTGATGGCGCGTCCGATTGTCTCGCTGATTCTGGAACGCGGCAGCTTCAGCCCCGACGACACCACCGCCACCGCCGCGGCCCTGATGTGCTACGCGCCTGGGCTCCTCGGCTATGCCATCGTCAAGATCGCGTCGCCGGCGTTCTACGCCCTGCGTGACAGCAGGACGCCGGTCATCGTCAGCGCGCTGTCGGTCGCGATCAACGTCGCGCTCAATCTCGCGCTGGTGCGCGTCGCCGGATTCCGCGGCCTTGCGCTCGGCACCGCGATCGCCGCGACGGTCAACGCGGTGTTGCTGTTGTGGCTGCTGCGCGGCCGGATCGGCGACCTCGATGGACGGCGGAATGCGCGAGCGCTGGTGCGCATCACGCTGGCGTCCGTGATGATGGGCCTCGCGGCCTGGGGCGCCGAACAGTGGCTGGCGGCGGCGCTGCCCGGCGACGGAACGCTGGTCCGGAGCGTGCGCGTCTTCTCCTCGATCGCCATCGCGCTCGGGGTGCTGGTGGCCGTCGCGCGGCTCCTGCGCATCGAGGAGTTCACCGCGGCGCTCGCCCAAGTGACTGCAAGGCTGGGCAGGTCATGAAGCGCATCCATCCCACCGTGCTCCTGATGGCCGGCGCGCACTTCATGGTGGACGGATACGGCAACATTTTCACGCCACTGCTGCCGTTGCTGATTCCGAAACTGCACCTCTCGCTGGCCGCGGCCGGGGCGCTGACCATGGTGTTCCAGATGGCGGCGTCGGTGGCGCAGGTCGGCTTCGGGCACATCGCCGATCGCTGGCACCCGAGGCTGCTCGTCATGATCGGGCCGGTCATCTCGGTCGGCGTCCTCAGTTTCATCGGGCTGGCGCCGAACGTCCCCGCGCTGGCGTCGATCCTGGTGGTGGGTGGTCTGGGGGCCGCTGCGTTTCATCCACCCGCCGCGGCGCTGGCGCATCGGCTGGGCGGCGCCCATCGGGGCCTGGCGATGTCGGTGCACATCACCGGGGGCACGCTGGGCTTTGCGATGGGCCCGCTCGTCTTCGCGCCGGCGGCACAGCACTTCGGCCTGGCCTGGACCCCCCTGCTGGCGATTCCGGGACTGATGGTGATCGCGCTGTTTCTCAAGCGGGTGCCGCCCATCACGCTGCATCCCGACGGCGTCGGAGGGTTTCGCGCCCTGCGACCCTACGCGCGGCCGCTCGCGATCCTCTACGCCGTGGTGGTGTTGCGGACGTTGACGGCACTGGCGTTCGCGACCTTCGTCCCGGTGATGCTGACGCGGCGCGGGCTGACCGTCGCACAGGCGGGTGGCATTGTCGCCATCTACCTGTTCGCCAGCGGCGTTGGCGGGTTCTTTGGCGGGCCCGCCGCGGACCGCTGTGGTCCGCGACGGGTGATCGTCTGGTCCCTGGTGCTCTCCACGCCGTTCCTGCTGGTCGCGCCGGTTCTCAGTGGCTGGCTCTTCATCGTGACCCTCGCGATCGGCGGGTTCTTCCTGCAGTCAACGCTGCCGGTCAACGTCGTGTTCGGGCAGGCGCTGGCGCCGGTCAGCGCGGCGACCGTGTCGTCCCTGATGATGGGCTTCGCCTGGGGGATGGGCGGCATCAGCGCCCCCTTCGTCGGCGCCATTGCGGATCGGCACGGCATCGAGCCGACGCTCGTCGGGTTGGCCTTCGTCCCGCTGGTTGCGGCCGCGGTGTCCATGCTGCTGCCGCCGCGCGCGCCGGCCCGGGCCTGATGACGGCGTGGTACGATGGGCACCTGGACGACTGAGTCATGCCCCGCAGCCCCCGGCCTTCCTCGATGGCGTATTCGTTCGGGCCTGGCCCGCTGACGCCGGCGGTCCGGATTCTCCTCTACGTCAACATCGGCGCCTACCTCGTCTCACTCCTGTTCCCCGTGGTG
The DNA here is from genome assembly GCA_046594705.1 of Vicinamibacterales bacterium. GTDB lineage: Bacteria > Acidobacteriota > Vicinamibacteria > Vicinamibacterales > 2-12-FULL-66-21 > JAICSD01. Next base: position 2,208 of record JBKJRJ010000286.1, on the reverse strand, counting down.
GTGCAGTGGTTCGGGCTGCAGCCGCAGCTGGTGCTCGAGCACTACCGGCTGTGGCAGCCGGTCACCTACATGTTCCTCCACGCGCGATCCCCCTCGCACCTCCTGTTCAACATGCTCATCCTCTGGATGTTCGGCGTGGAGCTCGAGCGGCAATGGCGGACGCGATTCTTCGTGAAGTATTACTTCGTCACCGGCGTCGGCGCGGGACTGCTGTCGATCGCCGCGGCGCTGCTGCCCTTCGAGGCCACCCGCGCGACCTACTCCGGGAACATCATCGGCGCCTCTGGCGCGCTCTACGGGCTATTGCTCGCCTACGCGGTCTACTACCCGAACCGGCCGATCCTGATGTTCCTGTTTTTCCCGGTCCCGGCGAAGTACTTCGTCGCCATCCTGGGTGCCATCGCCTTCATCATGTCGTTCGAGGGCGGCGGCTCCGTGGCGGCGACGACGCACCTCGGTGGACTGGCGATCGGCTACCTGTTCCTGAACAGCGGCAAGGGCGGCCTTTCCGCCGAGATCAAGTATCGCTACCTGAAGTGGAAGATGAACCGGATGCGGCGGAAGTTCGACGTCTACTCGGGCGGCAAGGCGGGAAAGTCGAACTGGGATCGACACGTACATTGAAGAGTGGCGATTGCAGATTGCAGATTGACGGATTGACGGATTGACGGATTGACGATTGGGCAACTGGTCACTATAGAAGTCCCCGCACCCAGCCGCCGTCCACCGGGATCGTCGTGCCCGTGATGAACGACGCCGCCGGGGACGCCAGGAACCGGACCACTTCGCCGAATTCTTCCGGCGTTCCCAATCGTCCCAGCGGCACCATGTCGATGATCCGCCGCTCCGCCTGCTCTGCGGAGATGCCTTCCCGCGCCGCGGTGGCGTGCGCCAGCTCCATCACGCGATCGGTCCGGGTATAGCCGGGCGCCACGCAGTTCACGAGGATGTGGTGTGGCGCGAGCTCCACTGACAGTGTCTTCGCCAGGCCGGTGACCGCCGCTCTCAGCGAGTTCGACAGCACCAGTCCTGCAATCGGCTGCTTCACCGAAATCGACGTGATGTTGATGATACGGCCGCCGCCGCGCGCCTGCAGGTGCGGAATCGCGCCGCGGCAGAGGCGGACGACACTCAGCAGCAGCGAGTCGATGGCCTCGAGCCACGCCCGCTCGTCGATCGACATGAAGGCGCCCGACGGGGGGCCGCCGGTATTGGTCACCAGGATGTCGAGCCCGCCGAAGGCCGCGACGGTGGTCGCGATGGCGCGCGTGACATCGTCACCGCGCCGGAGGTCGGCTTCGATCGGGAGGACGTCAGCCCCGGAGGCCTTCAGCGCGGCGGCGGTCTCCGCGAGCGCCGTTCCGCCGCGGGCGCAAATGGCGAGGCGCACGCCGTCACGCGCAAGCGCCTCAGCACAGGCCCTGCCGAGGCCCTTACTGGCAGCGCACACCAGCGCGACCCTGTCGGGGAGCCCCTCGTTCACTTTGTGTCCTCCGCTGGAAGCTGGGCGGCCGGTTACTTTCGGTGAAAATACGCGTCGGTGTGATCCAGCCAGTCCTGTCGGATTGGAGCGAAGACGTCGAGTTCGAAGGTGTCGTCGAGGGCTTCAGCCTGATGCTCGACCCAGGACGGGATGTGCAGGACCTCCCCTTCGCGAACGGTGATTTCCTCGCCCGCGATGAAGAACTTCAGCGCCCCCTGGAGGACGTAGGTCATCTGCTCGCTCTCGTGGTTGTGCATCGGCACGACCGCGCCCTTTTTCAGGTAGATCTGGGCCATCATCTCGCGCTCGCCGGTGACGATTTTGCGCGAGATCATCTCGGTCACCTTCTCGAGCGCCAGCTCGTCCCAGCGATACAGGCTGACGGCGTTTGGCTGACCCATGGGTTGCGGCGGATTATATAATGAGGTCGCATGAAAGCGACGGCGGTCAGCCCAAGGAAACGCTCGTACGAAGGGCTTTCGGCGCAGGACCTTCTCCGCGCGTACCGCATCATGGTGCTGTCGCGCAAGCTGGACGACAAGGAAATCCAGCTGAAGAACCAGAGCCTGATCTTCTTCCAGATCAGCGGCGCCGGCCACGAGGGCGTACTCGCCGCGGCCGGGATGGTCCTCAAGCCCGGCCACGACTGGTTCCATCCCTATTATCGCGATCGCGCGCTGTGCCTGATGCTCGGTATGACGCCGCTCGAGATGCTGCTCGGCGCC
>JBKJRJ010000101.1:0-3891 GCA_046594705.1 Vicinamibacterales bacterium | reverse complement strand
GCCTGCCGGTTCCGTTGTTCGTGGCCATCCTCATCTGCGCCGCGGGCGTGGTCGTCATGGGCCTTTATCCCGAACCGTGGGTCAAGGCCGCGCTCGCCGCGACTGCCGGACTGTTCTAAATCGAGCTTCGAGGTTCGAACTTCGAGGTTTGAACCTTGAGCTTTGAGCTGACAGTCTGAGGCCCGGTGACACCCGCAGGAGACAACCATGTGCTCCGGGGAGGACGAGCGCGGAGGACCGCAGCCGGTTTAATTGATCGGCTCGCGGGCATTCAGGTTGCTTGTAGCGGGTTGTGCCTGTCATCCGGAGGTCTCCTGTGAATCCCACGCGTGTGATGATCGTCGTCGGCGGCTGCCTCGCGCTGGGCGCGCTGCTGCCGCAAGACGCCGCTGCGCAGCGCCGCGGTGGCTATCGTCCCCCGCCACGCGTCCGCACGTCGGTCGTCGTGAGCGCCGGCTCCTATCGGCCGTACTACTACTACTACTACCGGCCGTCTTTCTACAGCGGGTTCTACGATCCGTTCTACACCGGCTGGTATCCCGTCTACGCGCAGTACCCCTATCAGCGCGGCTACTACAGCGGCAACTGGGCCTCGGCCCGTCTCGACATCAAGCCGCGCGACGCGCAGGTCTACCTCGACGGATATTTGGTCGGGATTGTCGATCAGTTCGACGGGGTGTTCCAGCGGCTCGATCTGCCGACGGGGGAGCACGAGATCGCCGTCTACCTGAAGGGCCATCGATCGTACCGGCAGCGGACGCTGTTCCGGCCGGGCGAGAGCTATCACTTCAAGGCGATGCTCGAGCCGCTTCCGGCCGGGGCGCCGGATGAGCCGGCGCCACAGGCGTCCGCGGCGGATCCCTACAGCGCCGATCGCGACCCTCGCGATCCGTACGTGCGCGATCCCTACGGCCGCGAGCCATATCCGCGGGACCCCGCGGGGCACGATCCCAACCGGCAGCCGCCCCCCTCAGAGCCCCGGGACCGCGGACGGACGATGCCGCCGGACCGGCCGGGCGACCGCCGCGCGCCCGACAGTAACGGCTTCGCCACCGTCACCATTCGCGTGCAGCCTGGCGACGCAGCCATCGTGATTGACGGCGAGCGATGGGACAGTCCTGACGGCGGCAGCCGCCTGTCGGTGCAGCTGTCGTCCGGATCGCATCGCGTCGAAGTGCGCAAGGACGGGTTCAGGCCCTACTCGGCCACCATCCAGGTGCGCCCCGGCGAGACGCAGGCGCTCAACATCAGCCTGCCGCAGGGGCAGTGAACTGCAGTTGGTAGGTGAGCGTTGGGCGTTCGCGTGGGCGTCAGCCGCCATGCCGGGCTGAGCGGCCGGCGGCGGGGATCATCAGTGTGAAGACCGCGCCTCCGCCCGGTGCGTTGGCTGCGCTGACCTCGCCGCCATGCCGTGCCACGATGGCGCGCACGATCGACAGCCCCAGGCCGCTCCCGGACTCGACGCCGGTGCCGGCGCGCGACGCGTCGGCCTTGTAGAAGCGATCGAAGACGTGGGGCAGGTGCTCGGCCAGGATGCCGGGCCCGGAATCGGTGACGGTGAGCCTGACATGCTCGCCGGCCGGTTCGGCGCGGAGGGTCACCGTGCCGCCGTCGGGCGTGTGACGGATGGCGTTGGCGGCGACATTCTGCAGCGCCTGCTCGAGCCGGTCGGCGTCGCCCCAGATGAGCGGCGTGCCGCTGGCGGCGCTCGTGGCGAGGGTCACCCGGCGGCCGATGGTCGCCGGCCGGTGACGGTCGGCGACGCGGCGCAGCAGGTCGTCCACCAGCACCTCGTCCGGTTCAAAGCTGTCGCCGCCGCCCTCGAGACGTGCGAGGTCGAGCAGGTCGCCGATGATGGCTTCGAGCTTGTGCGTCTCCTGGTGCGCGATGTCGAGGTACTTGTCGCGCGTCGGCGCGTCCAGCTGGAGTTCCTTCATGCCGAGCGTTTCGACGTAGCCGCGGATCGCCGACAGCGGCGTCATCAGTTCGTGAGAGACGTCGGCCAGCAGCTGGCGGCGCACCCGGTCGGCCTCGGCCAGGGCGGCGGCCCGCGCTTCGAGGTCGGCGGCCATATGGTTGAACGCGGCCGAGAGCGCGCTGACCTCGTCGCCGCCCGAGGCATCGGCCCGCACGTCCGTTCGCCCTTCGCCGACCGCCCGCGCGGCTTCCTGCAGGCTGTGCAGGCGGCGGTGGATCGGGCCGAAGATCAGCAGCGCCATCAGTCCCGCGCCGGCGCCGAGCATCGCGACGGCGACCCAGACCAGTGTCGGCGCCAGCTCCCTGAGCCCGACGCTCAAGGGCGGCCGGGATTGCGGCACGGCGACGAGCCCCTTGAGTGCCCCCGCCACCGTGACCTCCGCGAAATCGGCGTTCGTGCGTCCACGGTCGCCGCCGCGTCCCCGCTCGCCGGGGAGGCGCCAGCGATCGCCGGCATCACGATCGCCGGGCCGGCGCTCGGCCGCTTTCAACCGGCCGCGCGCCTCCCGCCCCAGGGTGGGCGGCACCGCCGTCGGGCGATTCGACAGCGTCCGCTCATCCCGGGTGAGCACGAGCACGAAGGGCTGATAACCGCTGCCGTAGGTGTCCCGCAGGTGCGTGGCGAGGTCGAGCCCGGGTGACTGCGCGAGGCGTTCCGACACGTCCTGGGCAACGATCTCGGCCAGCTCCCCAGGCGTCCGGCTGGAGCGGCCCCACATCCGGTCTGTCAGCCACACCGCCAGGCCGGTCTGCACGACCAGCAGTACGGCGAGGAGGGCGATGTAGCCCACCGCAATCCGCCAGTAGAGGCTGCGGTACCACACCCGTTCATGCATCGGAGAACTTGTAGCCCGTGCCCCACACCGTGGCGATGAAGCGCGGCTCCGCCGGGTCGGCTTCGATTTTCTTGCGGAGGCGCTTGATCAGCGTGTCCACGCTGCGCTCGGTGATGTGGGTGTCGCCTCCCCACACGCGCTGCACCAGCGCATCGCGGCTGAAGACGATGCCGCGGTTGCTGGCGAGCACGTAGAGCAGGTCGAACTCGTGGGCGGTGAGCTCGATGTCGCGATCGTCGAGCCGCGCCAGCCGGCGCGCCGGATCCACCACGAGGCCGGCCACGCTGACCGGGGCCTGGTGGGCGGAGGCGTTCGCCGCCATGCCGCGACGGCGGAGGAGCGCGCGCACCCGTGCCACGAACTCCCGGATGCCGAACGGCTTGGTCAAGTAGTCGTCCGCGCCGCTCTCGAGGCCGTTGACCTTGTCGGACTCCTCGCGTCGAGCGGTCAGCATCAGAATGGGCACATCCTTCAGGCGCGGCTCGCGGCGGATCGCCCGGCATACCGTCACGCCGTCGAGACCCGGCAGCATCACGTCGAGGATGATCAGGTCGAACGGCTCGGTCCGCGCCTTGTGCAGGCCGTCGGTTCCGTCCGCGGCGGACGCCGTGGCCAGGCCCTCGAGCCCGAGATGGAGGAGCACGAGATCGCGGATGTGCTGGTCGTCCTCCACGACCAGCACGCGGCCCGATGACGCGATCGAGGGAGCGGCTGGACGATCCGGAAACGAGTCGCTCGGCGTCATCGCCCCAGTCTAGCGGGACCACGGCCCGAGCGTCGTGCTCCCGCGGACCTGTCGCCGAATTGTCTAAAAGGGCTCAACTGCCGGCGCCCTGCCTGGCATGCAGCGGGTTCATCCACGCAAGGGCCAGCATGAGGCCGGCTCCGACACCCGCCATTGGTCTCGAGATAGGAAGGGTGGTCATCTGGTCTGACTGGATACGCCTGTGAGGGGCTATCGGTTTAGTCGTTATAATCGCCGCCGACGCCTGCCACACTACTGTCACACATGAGGCCGGCAGGTGGCTGTTCATAAAGGAGTGTTCCGATGACTCGCACGATTGTGGCGGCGGTGACC
>JBKJRJ010000415.1:0-7884 GCA_046594705.1 Vicinamibacterales bacterium | reverse complement strand
AAGTCCGCCCAACCTGGACCGGCATCATTCTTCCGCCGCCAGGTACAACTCATCGAGCTCCTGGCGCCGCTTCTCGAGCTCGACCCTGACCACCAGGATCAGCGTCGACACCAGCAGGAACGCCACCACGCAAAACCAGAACGGTCCCCGCATCCCCGGCACCAGCGATGGAATGACAGACGTCTTCGGGTGCAGCGTCCGCCACACGTTCACCGACCAGTAGACGAACGGCACGTTGGCCATGCCAAACAGCGCCACCGCGGCGGCGAGTTTGTCGGACCCGGGTCCGCCGTAGCGGCGCAGCAACAGGTAGGCGTTGAAGATCATCCACATGACGAGGGTCGAGGTCAGCCGCGCGTCCCACTGCCACCACACGCCCCAGGCCTTCCGCGCCCACAGCGGACCGGTCACCAGCACGATCAGCCCGATCATCACGGTGAGCTCCGCGCCCGCCACCGCCAGGCGGTCGGCCCACGGCTTGCGGCCAAACAGGAACACCGCGCTGCCGATGCCGCTGGTGAACGCCGCCAGGAAGAGCGCCATGCCGCATGCCGCGTGGAAGTAGAAGATCTTCTGCACCAGGCCCATGGTGGACTCGTACGGCGCCTGCAAAATCAGGAACGGGGCGTAGGCGAACATCGCCGCCGCCACCATCGCCATCGGCGCAAACAGTTTCTTCATTCGGTCATCACCGGTTCGAATGTCCACAAGGCCAGGGTCACGAACACCACATCGAAAAACACCAGCATCGCCAGCCACGCGCGGGCCATCGGCAGATCGGCCTCCGGCTGCAGCAGCGCGGCCGTGCCGCGGACGCCGGCAATGATGACCGGGACCGTCAGCGGATACAACAGCACCGGCAGCATCACATCACGGCTGCGCGCCCGCACCAGCATCGCCGCGAACAGCGTGCCGACCGCGGCGAACCCCAGCGTGCCCGCCGCCAGCAGGCCGAGCATCAGCAGCGCGTGGTCGAACAGCGGCGCCTGGAACATCAACGCCACCAGCGGCACCACCAGTGTCTCGACCGCCGCGAGCAGGGCCAGGATCCCGAGCAACTTCCCCACGTAGAGCGCCGGGCGATCGATCGGCGAAATCAGCAGCGCGCGCAGCGTCTCCCCCTGGCGCTCCCGCTCGAACGCGCGACCCAATGCCAGCGTGCCTGAAAAGGCGATCGCGATCCACAGGATGCCGGCCGCGGCGTCGTCGACCGGTCGCCCGTCGCGCACGAACCCGAAGGCGAACACCAGCACGCAGGCGAGGGCGAAAAAGACCGTCGTGAAGAAGATCTCTCGCGTCCGTGTCTCGATCAGCAAGTCCTTGCGCGTCACGACCCATACCGCGCGGAGGAACGCGCTCAAGCGGCCAGCCGCCCGTCCACCAGCGAGACCGTGATGTCGGTGAGCTGCGCAATCGCCGCCGTGTCGTGCGTGGTCAGGATCACGATGGCGCCCGCGGCGCGGGCCGCGCGCAGCCGCATCCGCAGGGCCTCCCGCGCCGCCTCGTCGAGCCCGGTAAAGGGCTCGTCCAGCAGCACCAGGCGCGGCTCGTGGATCAGCGCCCGCTCGAGCGCGAGGCGCTGGCGCATCCCGCGCGAGAAGCCGGCGACGATGTCGTCGCGGCGCTCGCCGAGGCCGGCGGTGTCGAGCGCGGCATCGACGCGACGTTCGACCCCGTCCAGCGCGTAGACCTGCGCAAAAAAGCGGAGGTTCTCCGCCGCCGTCAGTTCCGAGTAGAGGTAGAGGTCGTGCCCCAACAGGCCGATGCGGGCCCGCAGCGCGGCGCCGCCGTCAGCCGCAGTCCCGTCGCCGTACTCCACGCGACCGCCCGACGGCTGCAACAGCGTCGCCGCGATCGACAGCAGCGTGGACTTGCCGGCGCCATTGGGCCCGAGCAGCGCCGTGATGGTGCCGGCCTCGAGGCTCAGCGAGACCCGGTTGAGCGCGCGCCGCCGGCCGAATGTCCGGCTCACGTCGATCAAGCGCACCGTCGTGAAATCGAGGGACACAGGGCTATTCGAGCTCGGCGTAGAGATCCTCGAGGGAGGTCACGAGCTCGGCGCGCCGCCGGTCGTAGGCCGGGGCATCGACCGCGCCCTTCCGCCGCTGGGCCTCGAGGCTCGCCAGCTCCGCGAAGAGCTTGTCGCGGCGCGTATTGAGGTGTCCGCGGCGCGCATGGTGGTGGGGCGTGGCGCTGCCGCGCGTCGCGCCCCACGCGCCGGCCGCCAGGATGATGGTCGACAGCAACAGCGCTACGTTTCTCGGCCAGACCGCGCGGTGCGGCAGCCCGGTCAGCGTCAGCGTCACGGTGTCGCCCGCCTTGACGGCGCCACCCTGGCCGACGATGTAGTTCTGGCCGTCGGCTGCCATCTCGCGCCGTTCTGTGACCTGCGGCGACAACAGCTGCATGCCGCCGATCTTCTGCGCCAGCACCGACACCTGGGTCATGGCGGCCGGTAGCCGCTGCGCCAGCGTGATCTGGTCGCTCCCGAGGGGCACCGAATAGCCGAACTGCACCAAGGTATTGCCTGGGGCGAAGGGTCCGGTGATGGTGACGCGCTTGCCCGCGGCGACCGCGTTCGGAGCGGAGCCTTCGAGCATCCCCGCACCGAGGGCCCCTGCGGGCAGGTCGAACACCAGCGGCGCGTCGGTCGTGACGGGACGCTTCGCCGTGTTCACAATCTGCAGGATGTTGAACACGTTCAGCGCATCGTCACCGACCTCGATGACGAAGCGGCTCTGTTCACCGAACACGACGGCGCCCGTGACCGCCGGCCCTCCGGCCAGCAAGCGATCGTCGGCGGCCTTCTTCTCGATCCCGGCATCCGTGACGACCAGCATGACGCGCATGCCGCCGGCGGCGGGCACGGAGAACTCCTGCGATTCGACGCGCTCGCCGCCCACCACCACCGCCGCCTTGACGCGGGTGCCGGGCGCCAGCCCGCTGAACGTGGCGCGCCCGGCGGCGTCGCTCTGCGCGGTCCTGGGCGCCCCGCCGGGGCTCGTCAATTCAACCGTCTGTCCCGAGAGCGGGTTGGTGAGCGCCCCGCGAATGACCCGCGCGGTGACGGTACCGGCAGGGACATCCGGCACCTGCAATGGGATCCCCGACATCGCCTTGGGATCCGGCATCTGGCCGCCGGTCATGCCCTGTCCGGCGGCGGGCCACGGGCTCATGACACCGGCCACACAGATCCCCAGCATCACCAGGCGCTTCGGGCTCACGCGGCCCTCAGCTGTGTGCCGCACGATTTGCAGAAGCGCGCGTCAGTATCGTTCGCCACTCCACATGCGCACACCCCCGGCGCCACGGTGGCCTCGCCCGCGGCTACGGTGGCTTCGCCCACCGTCCGCGGGGTGCCGACCTTCAGGTCGGGCCGAGCCACCGCCAGGCTGGGTCCCACCCGGGCCGCCAGCTCCTTTTCGATCAGCACCCGGTAGGCGGACGAGCCGGCGTCGAGCTGTTTCATGATGCCGACCGCGCGGGCGCGCAGGCGGCCCGCCATCTCGTCGAAGTCCTGGGGAGACACCTTGGCCATCGCGCGATCGAATTCGAGCTCCTTGATGGACCGCAGCGTCAGCGCCTTCTCGCGCTCCAGGTCCAGGCGCATCCGCGCGCTGAGTGCCGGGCGCTCGAAATCGGTCTGCGGCGCCACCAGCGGGGCGAGCGTCCGGTAGACGCACAGCGCGGCCAAGCCGGCGGCGCCGATGGTCAGGCTGATCAGGATCAGGTGCTCCGGCGCGCTGGGGCGGGCCATCACCACCGCGACGGTGGCAGCGAGCAGCGATAACAAAACGAAGAAATGACTGACGTGGAAGCCGTCGCTAGTCGAGGTCTCTGAGCTCATCGTCCAGCCGCGCGCGTAGCGCGTCCTCCTCGGGAACCGCGGTTGCCGCGGGGGCGTCATCGTCGCGTCGCGTCCAGCGCCGCGCCACCAATCCGATCAGCGCCGCGCCGGTCGCTCCGGCGACATACGGCAGGGCCCAGGCCAGACGGTTGAAGCCTTCGTCGATCGGCGCGGCGAGAATGTCCTGGCCGCCATGGTCGGCCACGAACGCCGCCTTGACCTCGTCGCGCGTCATCCCCTTGGCGAGGAAGGCGTCGAGCTTTTCGCTCTGCTCCTTCAGCCCGTGACAGCCGGGCCCCATCGGGCAGTTGTTCATCGGCGCCTTGCAGCCGCCGCACTTGCACATGATGTCGCCTTCGAGCTGCTTGCGCAGCTCGCTCCGCGGCACCACGGTCTGCGCGCCCGCGACGCCGGGCAGCAGCAGCATGACCAGCATCAGGGTCGTGGTGACGGCGCCCTCGGGCACCCGGGCGCCCGCCAGCGCGAACGCGCGCTCCGGCAGCAGCGCGATGCCGGTGCCGAGCGCCAGCACGCCGAAACCGAGCCAGATCCAGTTGACCAGGGGATTCACGGTCACCGCGTAGGTCGCGTTCTGCGTCGCGATGTCGTAGGCCGCCAGCACGATGTAGACGTCCTCGCCCGCGGTGCGGCGGATCGCCACCTCCGTCGTCGGTTGTTCCTCGTGCTTGTTGAAGAACCACCGCGCCGGCGTCATCTGGGCAACTTCCCGGCCGCCGCGCAACACGGTGACATGCCCGGTGATCATCTGCTTCTGCTCGTCGGTCGTCACGCTGATCGAGTCCTGGCGCACCGTAAACTGCCCCACCGTGCCCTGCTGGCCGGGGTTCAGCTTCATGTTCTCTTCCTGCTTGTAGCCCTGCCCCGCGAAGCCGAGGAACATCAAGACGATGCCGAGGTGGACGATGTAGCCGCCGTAGCGGCGCTGCTGGCGCGCCACCAGGCCGACCATCGCGGTGACCAGGTCGGACCCGGACGCGCCCTTGCGCACCAGCGCGCCGCGGATGAACTCCTGCAGCAGGGTCGCCCCGACGAACGCGCACAGCGCGAAGCAGATGCCCGACGACCACACGCGCAGCCCGAGCGCGACCACGCCCGCACCCGTCACGAGGGCGGCGGCGACCGGCCAGGTGAAGCTGTGGACGAGGTTCATGACGGTGGACTTGCGCCAGGCCAACAGCGGCGCGATGCCGGTGAGCACCAGCAGCGCGAGCCCGATCGGCCGCATCCACATGTTGAAGAACGGCGGGCCCACGGTCAGCCGCTGGCCCCGCACCGCCTCGCTGAGCGTCGGGAACATCGTCGCGAAGAGGACGAAGAACGCCGAGAACAGCAGGATCCAGTTGTTCGCGAGAAACGCCGCCTCGCGAGAGACCCAGGAATCGAGCTCGTGGCGCGACTTCAGGAGCGGCAGGCGGTAGATCACCCAGCCGAAGCTGAAGGTGACGATCAGCACCATGAAGCCGGCGAACAGCTTGGCCAGCCACGGATCCTCACCGAACGCGTGCACCGACTGCACCACGCCCGATCGCGTCATGAAGGTGCCGAAGATGGTGAGGAAAAAGGTGGTGATGACGAGCGTGACGTTCCACACCCGCAGCATGCCGCGGCGCTCCTGGACGAGGACGGAGTGCAGAAAGGCGGTGGCGGTGAACCACGGCAGCAGGCCGGCATTCTCGACCGGATCCCAGCCCCAGAAGCCGCCCCAGCCGAGCTCTTCGTAGGCCCAGAGCATGCCCAGCGTCAGGCCGAAGGTGAGGAACAGCCAGCCGATCATGGTCCAGCGGCGCACGGCGCGCAGCCAGGCATCGTCGAGGTGACCGGTGATGAGGGCGGCCATGCCGAAGGCGTACGGGATCGTCATGGCCACGAAGCCCGTATAGAGCGACGGGGGGTGGATGGCCATGTAGAAGTTCTGGAGGAGCGGGTTGAGACCTTTGCCATCGACCGGCGCGGCGGCGACGAAGGTGTCGAACGGGTTGTTGTGCACCACCATGATGAAGATGAAGAACATCTCCACCGCGGAGATGATGGCGACGACCCAGGGAATCAGCTCGCGATGGCGCTCGCGGTTGGTCGCGACGGCAATGGTGCCGAACACCGACAGCAGGAGCACCCAGAACAGGATCGAGCCGTCGAGGCCGCCCCAGTACGACGTGATTTTGTAGGCCAGCGGCTGCGCCGCATCGGAATAGCGCTGGACGTACTTGATGGCGTAGTTGTCGGTGACGAAGGCGTGGATGATGATGCCCGAGGCCACCGCCATCAGCGCGGCGGTGGTGTAGAAGGCGCCGATGCCGCTGTCGATGAGGGCGTTCGAGCGGCGCCGTCCGCCGGCCACCGACGCCGCGAGCGCGTAGCTCGCCACCACGAACGTCGCGAGGAGAATGAAGGACCCGAGGGCGGGCATCTAGCTACCTGCCGTTCGCGGGGTCTTGGGGTTCTCGGGGTTGTATTTCGACGGGCACTTGGCCATCACGCCGTTGGGGTCCACCGCAAACCCGTCGGGGTGCAGCTGCCCCTTGAGCACGACCTCCGACTCGTTCTTGAACGTGTCGGGGACCACTCCGGTATAGCGCGCCGTTATGACCTTGCCGTTGAACTGGACCTGGAACCTGTAGTCCAGCGAGTCCGGCCGCTGGCGCAGGTCGCTGACGAAGCCATGGAGCTGAAGTCGCTTGCCCTTCCAGGCGGCCGGGTCCTGCATCACTTCATCGACGTGGATGTAGTACTCCGTGCCTTCGGCGAGGGTCGTATACATCAGGCCGCCCAGCGCGGCGACCAGTACGGCGCACGTCACGGCAATCTTGATAGCTTTTATTGTCATAAGGAGTTGCAGCCACGCGCTGCCCTCTCAGGATACTACGCGCCGAGCCTCTTGAGGAGCTGATCGACCGTCGCCACGGGCAGACCCACGACGTTCGACCAGGAGCCTTCGATCCGGTCGACAAACCGCGCCGCCCTGCCCTGTATTGCGTAGCCGCCGGCCTTGCCGTCCGCCTCTCCGGTTGCGACGTACCAGGTGATGTCGTCAATGCTAAGAGGCAAGAACCGTACCCTGGTGCGGACCACCTCGCTGAGCTCGCGCGCCCCTGCGATGAGGACAACCGCCGTCAGGACCTCGTGGACCCCGCCTGCGAGCGATTTCAGCATCCGGATCGCATCGGCGGCATCAGCCGGTTTTGCCAGCATCCCGCCGTCCACCACGACCGTGGTATCGGCCGCGAGCACGACGGTGCCGGGAATCCGGCAGCGCGCCGCCACGACTTGGGCCTTGTCGCGCGCGACCCGAAGCACGTAGTCGGAGGGAACCTCGCCGGGCCGCTCGGATTCGTCCACCTCCGCCGGGTCCACCGTAAAGGTGAAACCGCCCTGTTCGAGCAGCTGCGCTCGCCTGGGCGAGGCGGAAGCCAGCACGAGCGGCCCGGTCGGACGCAGCATGCTGGCGACCGTACCACACGCCGCGACATTCCGGCGGTGCCGCGCCGGACACCCCGAAACGGGCCGCCTTCGGGCTGGCAGCCCCCTTGCGATGAGGTCCACCACAGACAGGAGTCGATCATGGTGTACGGGTTCAAGGGCGGCGTCTGCGAGTCTCTGCGGGATGCCGTGCTGGCGGAAATCGACCAGGATCCCGACGTGCGCGAGTGGGAGATCGGCGTCGCCGCCGAGGACGGTATCGTCACGCTCACCGGCCGGGTCGATTCGGCGGCGATGAAGCTCGCGGCCGGGCAGGCGGTCAAGCGGGTGGCGGGCGTGCGGAGCGTCGCGAACGACCTGCACGTCAGGGAACCCAACGAGCGCGGCGACACCGACATCGCGCGTGAGGCCCTGCACCGCCTGCGCAACAACCTGACCGTCCCCGAAGCGGTGCAGGCGGTCGTCAGCGACGGCTACATCACGCTTGACGGCCTCGTCCACTGGAGCCACCAGCGCGCGGCGGCAGAACAGGCCGTCAAGTACCTGGCCGGCGTCCGCGGCGTGACCAACGCGATCATCGTGATGTCGCCCGACTAGCA
>JBKJRJ010000400.1:0-27068 GCA_046594705.1 Vicinamibacterales bacterium | reverse complement strand
CGTGCATCTCCGTCACCCAGTACCGCAGACTGTCCATGATCAGCTGCAGCACGCGCGGGCTGCGCATGTTGAGCGTGTTCCCGCAGCCGGTAAAGTCCTGGTAATACCGGGCGGCGTGCGGCTGCAGCCGGTAGTACGTCGAGTTGTCGATGCCGCGCAGCGACACCGTCGGACCGAGATGATTGCCTTCCGCGGTGTGGTTGTAGACGACGTCGAGAATGACCTCGAGACCGGCCGCATGCAGCGCGCGCACCATCATCTTGAACTCGCGCACGCACTCGAGCGGTGACGCCGCCGTGGCATAGCGCGAGTCCGGCGCGAAGTACGCCAGCGTGTTGTACCCCCAGTAGTTGCCGAGGCCGCGCTGGACGAGATGCCAGTCGTCCACGTGGTAATGAACGGGCATCAGTTCGACCGCCGTCACCCCCAGCGAGACCAGGTGCTGGATCGCAGGTTCCGAGGCGAGTCCGAGATAGGTGCCGCGCAGCCGCTCGGGGATCTCCGGGTGCAGCGCCGTGAAGCCCTTGACGTGCAGCTCGTAAATCAGCGTCTGGTGCCACGGCGTGCGCAGCGGCCGATCGTCCCCCCACGTGAACGCGGTGTCGACCACCGCGGCAAGCGGGGCGTGCGCCGCGCTGTCACGTTGGTCGAACGAGGCGTCGTCCTCCCCGGTGCGGAACCCGAACAGGGACTCGTTCCATTCCGGCGCCCGCCCGACGATGCGCGCGTAGGGATCCAGCACCACCTTGTTGGGATTGAATCGGTGCCCGGCGTCCGGTGCGTACGGCCCGTGCACCCGATAGCCGTAGAGCTGGCCGGGACGCACGTCCGGCAGGTAGCCATGCCACACCATGTCGGTGTGTTCCGTCAGCGGGATGGTCAGCGACTCCGTCTCGGCGTCGGGAGAGTCGAACAGGCAGAGTTCGACCCGGGTCCCGTGCTCCGAGAACAGCGCGAAATTAACCCCCACGCCGTCCCAGGTGGCCCCGAGCGGATAGGGGGCTCCCGGCCAGACTCGCATCGAACGGTTATGCACAGCCGAATTTGGTATCACGAAACGCGGCGGCGCGGGAAAGCGTTACTCTGAAACCGTATGCCACCGGATCCCCGCGGGCTCGACGCGCTGCGCCGGTGGGCGCGCATTTTCGACAGCGCGTTCCGGATTCCCGGGACCCAGATCACCTTCGGCCTCGATCCGATCCTCGGGCTGGTCCCGGGACTGGGCGACGTGGCGTCCCCCGTCTTTTCGCTGTTCTTCATCTGGCATGGCGCGCGTCTCGGCGTTCCGAAAGTCGTGCTGGCGCGGATGGTGCTGAACGCCCTGATCGATACCGGCATCGGCGCCATTCCGCTGATTGGGGACCTGTTCGATTTCGGCTGGAAGGCCAATACCTGGAACCTGGCGCTGCTCGAACACCACGCCACGCCGGGGCGGCGCCCGACCTCCGGCGACTACCTGTTCGTGACGATCTGCGGCCTGGTCGTGATGGTCGCGGCCCTCGTCCCGATCCTGCTGCTCGGATGGCTCGGGTTCGCGCTCGGGCGCCTACTCACCCATTAGCTCGCCGATTGGCTGCAGATCCTCGATATGATCGCAGATCGCCTTGATCATCATCAGCATCGGCACCGCGAGCACGGCCCCCCAGATGCCCCAGACCCAGCCCCAGAACAGCAGGCCGACGAAGATCGCGACCGGATTCATCCGCGCGGCGCGGCTCATCAGCGCGGGGGTCAGCAGGAAGCCCTCGAGCGTGGTGATGAGGAAGGTGACGCCGGCGACCGTCGCCGTCTTCCCGATGTCGTCGAACTGGACGAACGCCACGATGCTGATGCCGCCGGTCACCAGGATGGGTCCGATGTAGGGAATCGAGTTGAAGATGCCGGCGAGCAGGCCCCAGATGGTGAACTGGCGCAGCCCCAGGTACCACAGCGCCGCCATCGTGCAGAGCGCGACCACGGTGCTGGTGAAGAGCTGGACGCGGATGAAGCTCGAGACCTGGGTGTTGATCTCGTCGAGGATGCCGACCGTGAGCTTCTTCTGCCACAGCGCGGGGCCCGCGATCTTGACGATCTTTTTCTTGTAAAGATTGCCGGTGACGAGGAAGAAGTAGACGAGAAAAAAAATCACCATCGCCTGGCTGGCGGCCGCGACGAGGTTGACGCCTCCCGCGTAGAGATAGCTGTTGGCATCGAACGCCGGCTCGACGATCTGGACCTTGGCCACGCCGGCGGGCGCCTGGCCAGTCCCCCCGGTGCCCTGGGACGCCACCTCCGCCGTCTTCTGCAGCTCGGTGGCAGCTTTCTGGACCTGGTTCATGGCGCTGTCGCCGTGGCGGCCGCGGCTCTGGACGCGGTCGCGGATGCTTTGCGCGGCCTGGGGAATCTGCCCGACGATCTGCAGCGCCTGCCCCGACAGCAGGTAGGCGCCCGCTCCCAGGGAGCCGACGAGCGCCATGAGGACGAGGCCGGCACCAATTGATCGCGGGACGCGTGCGCGGTTGAGCGCGGTCACGAACGGCTCGAGCCCATAGGAAAGGAGGACTCCGATCACGATCGGGATGAGCACTGCCTCCATGTACTGGAGCATCGCCACGACGACGACGCCCGTCAGGACCGTCAACGTCATGCTGGTCACGCCGACGGGCGCGTCGATGACGACCGGCGCCGGCTCCCCGGCGCCGCCTGGCGTGGGCGACAGCGCCGCCGTTGCCGGCTCGATTCCCTCGGTCGTCGGTCGAATCGGGTCTGACATCTGTGATGATTGTATGCGCGCGCCAGCGGCGCGAGAGGACGGAGCAGCGTGACCGCCGTTTCAGATTTCGATTTCGACCTTCCTGAAGAGCTGGTGGCGCAGACCGCGCTGGCTCGGGGTGAGTCGCGATTGCTCGTGCTCGACCGG
The DNA here is from genome assembly GCA_046594705.1 of Vicinamibacterales bacterium. Taxonomy (GTDB): domain Bacteria; phylum Acidobacteriota; class Vicinamibacteria; order Vicinamibacterales; family 2-12-FULL-66-21; genus JAICSD01. Next base: position 24,169 of record JBKJRJ010000400.1, on the reverse strand, counting down.
GCGACCGGGACACGGATCGATGCCGGCGTGCGGGACCTGCCCCGATTCCTCAGGGCCGGCGACCTGCTCGTCGTCAACGACACGCGGGTGTTTCCGGCGCGGCTGCTCGGTCATCGGGTGCCGAGCGGCGGGGCGGTGGAATGCCTGCTGCTGGCGAGAGACACCTCCAGCCTCCAATCCCCCTCCGTACAGGTGTGGTCCGCCCTCGTCCATCCGGGGCAGAAGCTCAAGCCCGGAGCGACCGTACGATTCGACCATCCGTCCGGCGCGCTGATGGGGGAGGTGCTGGAGCGGCAGTTCTTCGGCCGGCGGCGGGTGCGCCTGTGGAGCGAGGACGGGTCCGAGGTCGACGCGCTGGTCGACGCGATGGGCCACGTGCCGCTGCCGCCGTACATCCGGCGTGACGACACGCCCGATGATCGCGCGCGCTACCAGACGGTCTTTGCGTCGGCGCGCGGCTCCATCGCGGCCCCCACCGCGGGTCTCCATTTCGACGAGCGGCTGCTCGGCGCTCTCGACGCCGCCGGCGTGCAACGCGTGAGCGTGACGCTTCACGTGGGCTACGGCACCTTCAAGCCGGTCCGGGTCGAGACGGTCGAAGCGCACGTCGTCGATCCGGAGCCGTACGAGATCCAGGGGCAGGCGGCTGCCGCCATCAACGCCGCCCTCGACGCCGGCCGCCGCATCGTCGCCGTCGGCACCACCACGACCCGCGCGCTCGAAGATGCGGCCCGCCGCGGCGGCGGCCGCCTGCGCGCCGGACGAGCCGACGCTGATCTCTTCATCCATCCCGGCGTCGCGTTCCAGGTGATCTCCGGTCTGCTGACCAACTTCCACTTGCCGAAGTCGTCGCTGCTGATGCTGGTGTCGGCGTTCGGCGGCCGCGAGCGTGTGCTCGCGGCGTACCGGGACGCCGTCGCGCAGCGCTACCGCTTCTACAGCTACGGCGACGCGATGCTCGTGATCTGAGCGCTCTGAAATCTGCGCTTCGAGCTTTGCGCTGGGAGCTTTTGATCCGGCAGCTGGCAGCGTGGAGCTGCGTTATAGTCGCGCAGTGAAGTTTCCCTACGAAGAGTTCGACCTCGCCGGGGTGCGGACCTATCCGCTGGCGTCGAGGACGAGCAAGGCCAACGCCGTGGATTTTGCCCGGCCGTTCACGGCCGGCAGCGGCGTGCGCGGGCTGGTGGAGGCGCTGCCGTCGATCCTCGCGGCGGCGGACTTCAGGGCTGTGGTCGCGGCGCTGCGGGCGGCGCGCGATGGCGGCCGCGGCATCGTGTGGGGCTTCGGTGCGCACGTCCTGAAGACGGGTCTGTCGCCGGTGCTGGTGGACCTCATGGAGCGCGGCTTCATCTCGGCGATCGCGACCAACGGCGCCGGCGCCATCCACGACTTCGAGCTGGCGTTGTCCGGATCCACGTCCGAGGATGTTGACGAGGCGCTCGGCCCCGGGCGCTTCGGCATGGCGGAAGAGACCGGCCGGCTGTTGAACGCGGCGATCAACGACGGCGTGAAGGACGGCCTCGGCCTCGGCCAGTCGATCGGCCGCTACCTCCACGCGGCGCGGCCGCCCCACGCGGCGATCAGCGTCATCGCCGCCGCCGCCCGCCTCGAGATTCCCGTCACCGTTCACGTCGCCATCGGCACCGACATCATTCACATGCATCCGCACGCGTCCGGCGCCGCCATCGGCGAGGGCAGCCTGCGGGATTTCCGCTACTTCGTGTCCAACGTGGCGCGCCTCGAAGGGGGGGTCTACCTGAACTGCGGGTCCGCCGTGATCCTGCCCGAGGTGTTCCTGAAAGCGGTGGCGCTGGCGCGCAACCAGGGCCGCTCGCTGGCCGGCCTGACCACGGTCGACCTGGATTTCATCCGCCATTACCGCGCCCAGACGAACGTGGTGTCGCGCCCGGTGGCCGGTATCGGCAAGGGATACTCCCTGCTCGGGCACCACGAGATCATGATTCCGCTCCTCGCGGCCGCGCTGATCGACGACTAGCCACCCAACCGCCGGCCTCGAACCTCAGATATAATCGGAAATTCCTGCCGGTGTAGCTCAGTTGGTTAGAGCACGCGGCTCATATCCGCGTTGTCCGGGGTTCAAGTCCCTGCACCGGCACCATTTTTCCTGACGAAGGCAAGGCAGAAGGACAACGGTCCTTCTGCCCTTCCGCCGTCTGTCTTCAGCATGAGTCTCCGCGCCTGTGCGCTCGCCACCATCCGCCGCCATGGGCTGGCGCGGCCGGGTGAGCGTGTGCTCGTCGGGCTGTCGGGCGGGGCCGACTCGGTCGCGCTGCTGCATCTCCTGCGGGCGCTCGAGCAGGACGGCCTCCTCACGGTGGCAGGCGCCGCCCATCTCAATCATCAACTGCGCGGCGCCGAGGCGGACGCCGACGAGGCGTTCTGCGCGGCGCTAGCCTGCCGGCTCGGCGTCGCCTTCCGGTCGGAACGGGCCGACCTCCCGGCCCGTGCGCGCGCTGAGAAACGTTCGATCGAAGACACGGCACGCGCAGTGCGCTACGAATTCCTTGCGCGCGCCGCGGACGAGCTCGGCGCCGTCGCCGTGGCGGTCGCGCATACCAGGGACGACCAGGCCGAGACCTTCCTGTTGCGGCTGCTCCGGGGATCCGGCACGCGTGGCCTGGCCGCGATCTACCCGCGCGCGGGGCGTGTCATCCGGCCGCTGCTCGACGCCGGGCGGGCGGAGTTGCGCGCGTATCTCGCTTCGATTGGCGAAACGTTCCGCGAGGATGCCTCCAACGCCGATGTCCGGATTCCGCGGAACCGCATCCGTCACGAGCTGATTCCCTACCTGGCGCGACATCTGTCGTCCGGCGTTACGGATGTGCTCGCGCGCGATGCCGCCCTCGCTCGCCACGACGAAGAATTTCTTCACGCCGAGGCAATCAAATTGGCCGCGGGGATCGTCCTAACGGATGTCGCCGTCAGGATTGACGTGGCCGGTCTTGCCGGGGCCCCCCGCGCCTTGAGCTCGCGGGTGGTCCACGCCGCGCTGCAGCGCCTCGCAGGTTCACGGTCCATCAGCTTCCATCACGTGGAGCAGGTGCTCGCGCTGGCCGATGCCGCCGGCGAGGGGGGCGCCGTCAGCCTGCCCGGGCAATACGCGGTGCGGGCCGGCGGGGCCATCGTGCTGCAGCCCGGACGGCACAGGGTCCAGGCCGGAGTGAACGCTTTCGCGTTTCTGCTGTCGATCCCTGGAGAGGTTGAGTTGCGACCCCAACGGCTGAGGATTGGTGTGGAGGCCGCTCCGGCCCCTGGCGAGGGAATCGAGCGTCAAAGCCAGTGGGTGGGACGAGGCCATGAAGTCGGGGTCGCGGCGGGAGCGGTCATGTTGCCCCTGGCGGTCCGTAATCGACGTCCGGGGGACCGGTTCAGACCCCTGGGAGCCCCCGGCGGCCGAAAGCTGCAGGACTTCCTCGTGGACAGGAAAGTGGCCCGGGACGAGCGGGATTCGCTGCCTCTGGTGGTCGACGGCCGCGACCGAATCGTCTGGGTGGTCGGGCAGGCCGTGGCGGAGGACTTTCGCGTCACGGACCCCTCACAAGGCGTGCTACTCTTGAAAGTCAGGCAGTTTTAGGAGGCCCAGGTTGAATTCGACCCTCAAGAGCTTGTTGTTCTGGATGGTCCTCATCGTCGTTGGGGTCATGATCTGGCAGTTCTCGACGAACTTCCAGCGCAGTGAAAACCCGATGGCGTTCTCCGTGTTCCTCGGACACGTCGAGAAGAACGAGGTCCAGTCCGTCATCATCACCGGCAACGAGATCACCGGCACGCTCACGACGGCGACGAGTGGCGAGGCCTCGAGCAAGTTCAAGACCTACGCACCGCCTCAGTACGAAGGGCTCGGCAACCGGCTCGCCGACAAGAACGTGCAGATCACCGCCAAGCCGGAGACCACCAGCCCCTGGGCCACGCTGCTGTATTCCTGGGCGCCCATCCTCCTCATGATCGGCTTCTGGCTGTTCATCATGCGGCAGATGCAGAGCGGCGGCAACAAGGCGCTCTCGTTCGGCAAGAGCCGCGCGAAGCTGTCGTCCAGTTCGCAGAAGAAGGTCACCTTCAAGGACGTCGCTGGCGTCGACGAAGCCAAGGAGGAACTCCAGGAGATCATCGAGTTCCTCAAGGAACCCCAGAAGTTCCAGAAGCTCGGCGGCCGCATTCCCAAGGGCGTGCTGCTCATGGGCTCTCCCGGCACCGGCAAGACGCTGCTCGCGCGCGCGGTTGCGGGTGAAGCCAACGTCCCGTTCTTCTCCATCAGCGGATCCGACTTCGTCGAGATGTTCGTCGGCGTCGGCGCGTCGCGCGTGCGCGACCTGTTCGAGCAGGGCAAGAAGAACGCCCCCTGTATCGTGTTCATCGACGAGATCGACGCGGTCGGCCGCCATCGCGGCGCCGGGCTCGGCGGCGGCCACGACGAGCGCGAGCAGACGCTGAACCAGCTGCTCGTCGAAATGGACGGCTTCGAGTCGAACGAGGGCGTCATCCTCGTGGCGGCGACCAATCGGCCCGACGTCCTCGACCCGGCACTGCTGCGGCCCGGACGCTTCGACCGCCGCATCGTCGTCAACCGCCCCGACGTGAAGGGGCGCGAAGGCATCCTCGCGGTCCACACCAAGAAGATTCCGCTCGCTGACGACGTCAACATCCACGTGCTGGCGCGCGGCTCCTCGGGCTTCTCGGGCGCCGACCTGGCGAACCTGGTGAACGAGGCCGCGCTGAACGCCGCGCGCTACAACCAGAAGACCGTCCGCATGCACGACTTCGAGTTCGCGAAGGACAAGGTCCTGATGGGCTCGGAGCGGCGCTCGATGATCGTCTCCGAAGAGGAGAAGAAGGTCACCGCGATCCACGAAGCCGGCCACGCGTTGCTCGCCGTGATGCTGCCGCACGCCGACCCGGTCCACAAGGTCACCATCATTCCGCGCGGCATGGCACTCGGCGTCACGATGCAGCTGCCGGAAGCCGACAAGCACAACTACACCCGCGACTACCTGATGGATCAGATCGCGATTCTGCTCGGCGGCCGTCTCGCGGAAGAGATCACCAGCGGCGGCATGACCACCGGCGCCGGCAACGACCTCGAGCGCTCGACCGAGCTCGCCCGCAAGATGGTCTGTGAGTGGGGCATGAGCGACGCCATGGGGCCGCTGACCTTCGGCAAGAAGGAAGAGCAGATTTTCCTCGGCCGCGAGATCGCCCAGCACCAGGACTACAGCGAGGACACCGCGATCCGCATCGATCACGAGATCAAGCGGTTCGTCCAGACCAACTACGAGCGCGCCAAGGCCGTGCTCGAAGAGCACCGCGTGTCGCTCGAGCGCATCGCCGAGGAGCTCCTCATCCGCGAAGTGCTCGACGCCGAGCAGGTCCGCCGCATCGTGGCCGGTGAAGCGCTCGAGGCCCACAAGCCCGTGCAGTTGCCGCCGTCACTCGAAGACTCGCGCCGCACGGCGAAGGAACGGGCCGGCATGGTCCAGCCGATTCCGCCCCTCAACAAGCCGCTCACGCAGGAATGACCCCCTACCCCGTAAGGCCCGACCTCACGTCAGGCCTTACGGGCGATTCATGAACACCCGCCGTTCGTACTCCATCCCACTGCCCGGAAGGTCCCCGCTCCTCCTGGGCGAGCGCACGCTCGTGATGGGCATCCTGAATGTCACCCCCGACTCGTTTGCCGATGGCGGCGTGCACTTCGACGTCGATCGCGCTGTCGAGGCGGGCCTTCGCATGGCTGCCGATGGCGCCGATATCCTTGACGTGGGCGGCGAGTCCACGCGGCCCGGGGCCGACTCCTTGCCGGAGGACGAGGAGCGCCGCCGGGTCCTGCCGGTGATCGACCGGCTGGCGCGGCAGGTGTCGCTTCCCATCTCGATCGACACCTACAAGGCCGGGGTCGCGCGGGCCGCGGTGGATCGCGGCGCGACGATCATCAACGACATCAGCGGGCTCCAGTACGACCCTGCGCTGGGCGAGGCGGCCGCCGGCACCGGGGCAGCGCTCATCCTGATGCACACGCGAGGACGCTCGATCGGGATGTACGATCGCGCCGTCTACGGTGACGTCGTCCGCGAGGTGGAGCGGGAACTGGCGGAGGCGATGGCACGCGCTGAGCAAGCGGGTGTCGCGCGAGAGGCGATCGTCCTCGATCCCGGGCTGGGATTCGCCAAGCGCGCCGAACACAGTTACGAGGTGCTGGCGGGCTTGGTGTCGTTGGCGTCGCTGGGCCGTCCGATCCTCTCGGGGCCATCACGCAAGTCGTTCCTCAAGGACGCGCTGGGCGAGCGTGAGCCTTCAGCACGCGAGTGGGGCACGGCCGCGGCCGTGACGGCCAGCGTGCTGTTCGGGGCACACATCGTCCGCGTGCACGGCGTGCGCGCCATGACGGATGTAGTGCGCGTGGCCGACCGCATTCGCGCGGCCGCTCACGCCAGCTCCAGCTCGCCGAACTGCTGATAGAAGCCGGCCGGTATGCCCAGGTCGCCGCACAGGTGCGCGACAAACGCCCGCAGCGCATCTTTGTAGGGAAGTGAGTCGGCCTGCCGTGGCCGCCACTCCAGCCACTGCTCGACGATTCCACTGAATGTCAGGCCTCGCTCGCGGGCCAGCAGCCGGAGCGTGCGCGAGCGCTCCAGCAGGTTCGCGGCCTTCATGAAGCGGTAACCGTACTGGAGGTCCTCCGCGGTCATCGACAGGTGCGATCGCACGTGGTAGGGCGGACTGGGATCGAACGTGAGGCTCAGTTCCGCCGCCTTGCGCCACAGCTCGGTGCCGGGCAATACCATCAGCCTGAACACCGACAGGTACGGCGGATCGAGGGAAATGGCGTAGTTGAGTGATTCCCGGAAGGACGATCGGGTCTCTCCCGGCAGGCCGTAAATCAGCTGCAATTCGAACGGGAGGCGCTGGCGACGGAGGTGGCCGATACCTTCACCGAAGCGCTCCAGGCGCAGCCGTCGCTCCGTCGTCGCCAGCGCCGTCGGGTCTGTGGTCTGGAGCCCGACCTCGAGCCAGGTGAAACCGGCCTCCTTCATCAGGATTGCCATCTCCTCGTCGACGAACTCGGCCCAGATCTCGCTGTGGATCGGGATGCGGCGGGTGTTGTGCGCCGCGAGGAACCGGCAGATCTCCTTGGCCCGCGCGGCGTTCAGGTTGAACACCGGGTCCATCAGGTAGATCTCCTCGACGTCCTGGTCGAGCACCGACCGCAGCTCCTCTTTCACGCGATCGAGATCGAAGCGGCGGTTCCGGAGCGAATAGTCCTTGTTGTAGAAACAGAAGTTGCACTGAAACACGCAGCCCCGCTGCGTTTCGATGCAGACCACGCGGCCGGCGTAATCGAGGTAGCGGGCGAGGTGCGGCGACGGATAGTCATCGAGCCGCGTCACCAGCGTCGCCGGCCCGTTCTCGACAATGCCCGCCGCGTCACGATAGCTGACACCCGGCACACCATCGAGGCCCTCCCCTCGGCTCCAGGCGTCGACCATGTCGGCGAAGGGGACTTCGCCTTCACTGAGCACCACTGCGTCGACGCAGGGATGGCGTCTCATCACGTCAGCGGCCACGGGGCCCACCTCAGGCCCGCCGATCACGATTCTAACGCTGGGGTCGCTGGCCTTGACGAGCTGCGCAGCCGCCAGTGTGTCGGTGACGTTCCACACGTAGCAGGAAAAACCCACTATCGAGGGACGGGAGGCCTCCACGGCGGCCGCCATCTCGGCCGGTGTCGCGGTGGGCGACAGCTCGACGATCGACACCTCGTCTGGCGCACAACAGCCGCGCGCGACCACCGATGCCTTCAAGTACATCAGCGCCAGCGGGATGAAGGTGGTGTGAGCGTGCCGCGTCGCCAGGGCGATACGCATGGGGTAATTATCTTTATAGCAGGTCTCGATGGCAGCACTGTTGCTCTCCGGGGGTCCAGGAGGCTAGATAACATGGGACATATGGATCACGACCGTCCGGATGATTCGAACGCGCCGCGTCACGAGAATTCGGTGGCGGAAGAAACCTCGGCCACGGGGCAGCGCATCAAGGGCGCTGTGAAGAATGCCGCCGGGGAGCTCATCGGTGATGAGAAGCTGGAGCGCAAGGGCGAGCGCGAGAACGCCGCCGGCATCGATCGTCAGAAGAAGAACGACGCCGTCTAGCTCGTCCGGGGGCGGTCCCTCACGGCGACCGCTCCCGCCTTCCTGCCGGGCTCTTCCCCCTCCTTGCGATAAGCTACCGTTGGGATGCCGGACTATCTTTCGAACCTGCTGCGGCGGCCTCCCGTCGGTTGGTGGGATCTCCTGGACATCGCGCTTGTCTCGGTCCTCATTTACGAGTTCCTGAAGCTGATCCGAGGGACCCGTGCCGTGCAGATGGCAGTGGGGTCTCTGCTGGTGATCGCGCTGTTCTACATTTCCCAGCTGGCGCCGCTTCAGACGTTGAACTGGCTCATCCGGAACATGCTGGTGTACGTCGCGTTCGCGGCCATCGTCATCTTCCAGGGTGACATCCGGCGCGCGCTGGCCCATTTCGGCCAGGCCCCTTTCTTCCGCTATTTCAACCGGCAGGAGGCCGCGGACGAGACCATCGAGGAGGTCGTGGTGGCCGCGACCATGCTCGCGCAGCAGAAGGTCGGCGCCATCTTCGCGATCGAGCGCGAAATCGGCCTGCGCAACTACATCGAGAGTGGCATCCCGCTGGACGCGACGCTCACCTACGACCTGCTCGTGACGATCTTCCGCCCGGGCTCGCCGCTGCACGACGGCGCCGTCATCCTGCAGGACGGACGGGTTGCCGCCGCCGCCTGCTTCCTCCCGCTGACCGTCAATCCCCGCCTGAGCCGCGAGCTGGGCACCCGGCACCGCGCGGCGATCGGGCTGACCGAGGAGAGCGACGCCGCCGCGGTGGTCGTCTCGGAGGAGTCCGGAAAAATCTCCATCGCGTTGAACGGCGAGATCGAGCGCGGGCTGTCGCCGGATGAACTGCGCGCGCGGCTACGGACGCTCGTCCTGCAGCGTCGCGGCGCGCTCGCCTCCCGGAGCGACCAGGGCTGATGCGCTATCACCCTTTTCGCCAGCTCGGGTTGAAGATTCTCGCGCTGACGCTCGCCTCGGTGTTGTGGCTGACGGTCGCGGGCGAGCATGTCGTCGAGCGCAGCCTGCGCGTGCCGCTCGAGTTCAGGAACATCCCCGAGGCACTGGAGATAGTCGGGAACACGCCGGACACGGTTGATGTGCGGCTGCGTGGATCATCTGCCGTACTGAGCCGCGTGCAACCCGGTGAGATCGTCGCGGTCCTTGACCTCAGCGCGGCCAGGAGCGGTTCGCGTCTCTTTCACCTTCGCAACGAGGAAGTACGGGCGCCGTTCGGCGTCGAGGTGTCGCAGGTGGCACCCGCGACGCTGTCGCTCGAACTGGAAAAATCGGCGCGCCGGAAAGTCCCGGTCGTGCCGGCGACTGAGGGGGATCCGGCACCGGGTTTCGTGATCGGGCGGGTCACCGTGGATCCCTTGACGGTCGAGATCGTCGGGCCCGATTCGCACGTGCGCCAGGTGGCCGAAGCCACCACCGAGCCGGTGTCGGTCAAGGATGCCAAGACCCGGGTGCGGGACGGCGTGACCATCGGCGTGGCGGATGCGTCGGTGCGGCTGGTCCAGGCGCAGAACGCGAATGTCACGGTGGAGATTTGGCCTGCCCCGGTGGAGCGCCGGATGCCCGACGTGCCGGTGCGCTGGCGCAATCTCGGCAGCGGCCTGCGCGCGCAGGTCGGACCGCAGCTGGTCCAGGTGACCGTGCGCGGCTCGAAGGATCCGCTGGCGGCGCTGCGCGGCGACAGCATCCAGGCGTTCGTCGACCTTGCCGGGCTCGGGTCGGGCCGCTACAATCTGCGGGTTCAGGTCGACCCTGCAGAGAATTTCGGGCTGGTGGCGGTCGACCCCGCCGTCGTGTCGGTGACCATCAAGTGAAGCCATGAAACGACTGTTCGGGACCGACGGCGTTCGCGGCAAGGCCGGAGACTATCCCCTCGATCACGAGACCGTGGCGCGCCTCGGCGCGGCGCTCGTCCGCGCGATGCGCCCCTCGGCAGCGCCCGGGGGGGGCGGCAGCGAGGCCCGCCCGCTGCGGTTCATCATCGGGCGCGACACCCGCGAGTCGGGCGACTGGATCGAGCGAGAGCTCGGCCGCGGCGTGCACGCGGAAGGGGCCGCGATCACCACCGCCGGCGTCATCCCGACCCCCGCCACCGCGTATATCACCCGCGCGCTGGGCTTCGACGCCGGGCTCGTCATCAGCGCCTCGCACAATCCCTTCGAGGACAACGGCATCAAGGTGTTCTCGGGCCGCGGGGAGAAGTTCACCGACGCGCTCGAGCGGCACGTCGAAGCGATTGTCGCCGACACCAGCTGGCAGGTGCCGGCCGGCGGACTGCCGCCGGTGGATCGCACCGACGTGCTCGACGCCTACATCGGTCATACCCGGCTGGCCTTTCCGGATCCCTCCCGGCTGGGCGCGTTCAAACTGGCGATCGACGCCGCGAACGGCGCCACCACCACGGTCGCCCCACGCCTGTTCCGCGAGCTGGGCTTCGACACCACGGTGATCGGCGACGAGCCCGACGGACGGAACATCAACCTCGGGTGCGGCTCGACCCACCCCGAGCGCCTCGGCGCGCTCGTCCGCGAGGGGGGCTTCCGCATGGGGGTGGCCTTCGACGGCGACGGCGATCGCGCCATCTTCGTCGATCACCAGGGCCGCGTCGTCGACGGCGACGCCGTGATGCTGATGTGCGCGCGCCACATGCAGTCGCAGGGACGGCTGAACGGCAACGCCCTCGTCGCGACCGTCATGAGTAACATCGGACTCGAGCTCGCGCTGCGCGAGTCAGGCATCGCCCTGGTGCGCTGCCCGGTCGGCGACAAGTACGTGATGGAAGAGATGATCAAGCGCGGCATCTCGATGGGCGGCGAGCAGTCGGGCCACATCATCTTCTCGGATCACCTGTTTACCGGCGACGGCATCGCCACGGCCCTCAACGTGCTGCGGACCATGGCCGACACCGGCCGCGAGCTCGCCGATCTCGCAGCGGAACTGGTGGCCTACCCGCAGGTGCTGGTCAACGTCCGGGTCCGCGAGCGCACGCCGCTCGAGTCCGTGCCGGCGATTGCCGAGGCCATGCAGCGGATCGAGGGCCGCCTCGCCGGCCAGGGACGCCTGCTGGTCCGCTACTCCGGCACCGAACCCCTGCTCCGGGTCATGATCGAGGGGAAGGACCAGCAGGAAATCCAGGGCTGGGCGCGCGAGCTCGCGGATATCGTCGAACATCACCTGGGGTAGCGCCCTGCCCCCCTGCTGACACGAGTGCAACACGAGGGTCGCGACGACCACGACGATCACAGAAGTCATGATGGTTTTCGTGATCGGCGGGGTCGTCGTGCGAGAGCCGTATGGTTCGCCTGAGCGTCAATGTCAACAAAGTCGCCACGCTGCGGAATTCCCGCGGCGGCGCGCTGCCGTCCGTCACCGACGCCGTGCGCGTCTGCGTCAACGCCGGCGCGACCGGCATCACGGTTCATCCCCGCGCCGACGCCCGCCACATCACGGCGATGGATGTCACCGCCATCGCGTCGTTTCTCGCCCCCCGGCGGCACCAGGTCGAATTCAATATCGAGGGGGATCCCCGTCCCGACCTGCTCGAGATGGTTCGCGACGTCAGGCCGCACCAGTGCACGCTCGTGCCGGTACGCCCGGGGGAGGTGACCAGCCAGACGGGGTGGCCGGCCGACACGCCGGCCGCGGAGCTCGGCGCCATCGTCCGGGATCTGCAGGATCGCGGCATCCGCGTCAGCCTGTTCGTGGCACCGGACCTCGCAGCCGTGAGATGGGCGGCGTCGCTTGGCGCGGCGCGGATCGAGCTCTATACGGAGCCTTTCGCCATCGCGTTCAAGGCGGGAGAGGCGGCGGCGGTTCGCAGCTTCGCCCAATACAGTGAAGCCGCGAACCTGGCGCACGCGCTCGGCCTGGGCGTCAACGCCGGCCACGACCTCGACCTCTGCAACCTGGTGGTGTTCCGGACGCTGCCCTACCTCGACGAAGTCTCAATCGGACACGCCCTTATTGCGCACGCGCTGTACGTCGGGCTGGAGCGCGCCGTCCGCGATTATCTCGCCGCCTGCCGTGCCGGGCTGTAAGGCCCCGCTGTAGGCTATGATCGAGGTTCTCGTGTCTAAAGATTCCCTTGTCATGGGCGTGGCGGGCGTGTTCTTCGGCGTGCTCGTGGGCTGGATCGTCGGCAGCCAGGCGGGCGGTTCCCGGAGTGCGTCGCAGGCGGCGGCCGCCCCTTCGGCCAGCGCCGCGCCGGCCGGGCCGGGCGCCCCGGCGCTGCCGCCGCTCGATGAATCACGCGCCTCCGCGATGAAGACCACCGCCCAGCAGAACCCGACCGATGCGGTCACGCGCATCCAGCTCGGGAACATCTACTTCGACGCGGGCCGTTTCGAGGACGCCACCGAGTGGTATGAGGCGGCGTTGAAGATTCATCCCAAAGACGTCAACGCGAGCACCGACCTGGGCATCGCCTACTACTACATGAACCAGCCGGATCGCGCGCTGACGCAATTCGAGAAGTCGCTCGCCATCGATCCGGCACACGCCAAGACCTTGCTCAACATGGGCGTCGTTCGCGCCTTCGGGAAGCAGGATATCAAGGGGGCAGCCGAGGTGTGGCAGAAGGTGCTGGTGGTCGCCCCCGGGTCGGAGGAAGCGCGCGCCGCGGGGCAGGCCCTCGACGGGCTCCGTTCGGCGCATCCGGACCTTGGGATTCCCGCCGGCGGCGAACCGGGCCGGGCAGCCGCGCCAAAGGGGCAGGGATCGTAGGACCCGATGGTCGGCTGGATCATCAAGCTCATCCTGCTGTATGTCATTGTCCGGGCGATCCTGCGCTTCGTGCGCGGGATCGTTGACGGGATGCACCCACCGCGCGACACCCAGCCTTCTGCCGTGCCACTGGTGCGCGATCCGATCTGCGGCACCTTTGTCGTGCCGGCTCAGGCGCTCACCGCCGGCAGCGGGGAGAGCCTCCGCTTCTTCTGTTCTGAAAAATGCCGGCGCGCCTACCGGATGAACCCGACGCCATGACCGAGGTTCAGCTGCGCGAGGCGATCGTCGAAGTCGGCCGCCGGCTCTATGCCCGCGGCTACACGGCGTCGAACGACGGCAACATCAGCACGCGCCTCGACGACCGACGGCTGCTGATGACGCCCAAGAGCGTGTGCAAGGGCTTCATGTCACCGGACATGATGGTCATCACCGATCTCGAGGGCAGGAAGCTGGCGGGGGAGCGCGATCCCTCGTCCGAGATGCAGATGCACCTCGAGGTCTACCGCCAGCGGCCGGACGCGCGTGCGGTCGTGCACGCCCACCCGCCGATGGCGACCGGGTTTGCCGTGGCCGGCATCGCGCTCGACCGCGCCGTTCTCGCCGAAGTGGTGACGACCCTCGGCAGCGTGCCGATCGCCGACTACGCGACGCCGTCCACCAAAGAGCTGCCGGAGGCGGTGCGCCAGTACGTCAAGGCGCACGACGGGATGCTCCTCGCGAACCATGGCGCGCTGACCCTCGGCGCCGATCTCTTCGCGGCCTATTACAAGATGGAAACGATCGAGCACTTCGCGCACATCAGCCTGGTGGCGCGGCTGCTGGGCGGCGAGCGGCTGCTGTCGCGTCAGGAGGTCGAACGCCTGCAGGGGCTGCGCGGCATGTACGGCATTGCCGCCCCGGCGCCCATCTGCCCGCCGATCGAGGGCTCCGGCGGCGATCCGCTCGGACCGGCGCAGTGCCAGACCGTCCTGGCGCCCCAGAGCGAGGGAGCCCGGCTGGTGGCCGACGTCGTCCGGGGTGCGGTAGGTAGGGACGGTGAAATTCGGCTAACATATCGCGAGTTGACCGCGCTCATCGAGGCGGCGGTCCGCGAGCTTAAGTAGGGCGGATCTCTGGGGTCCGCCGTCAAGGAGACAACATGGGTGAGGCACTCGGGATGGTCGAGACCAAGGGGTTCGTCGCGATGGTCGAAGCGGCAGATGCCATGGTCAAGGCCGCCAAGGTGACGCTCGTCGGCTGGGAGAAGATCGGCGCCGGCTACGTGACCGCCATCGTCCGGGGCGACGTCGCCGCCGTCAAGGCCGCCACCGACGCGGGCGCAGCCGCCGCGCGCCGCGTCGGCGAGCTCGTCTCGGTCCACGTGATCCCGCGTCCCCACGCCAACCTCGAGGACGCGCTGCCGATCGGCAAGGCCTCCACCACGAAATGACCGGTGACCGCGGCCGCCTGGCGATGTCATGATCCTGGCCAAGATCGTGGGGACCGTCGTCGCGACGAGGAAGGACGAGCGCCTGGTCAGCACCAAACTGCTGGTCGCCCGCCCGATCGATCCCAGCGGTAAGCCCGAAGGGAGCTATCTCGTCGCGGTCGATACCGTCGACGCCGGCTTCGGCGAGACGGTGCTGATCGTCAGCGGCAGCTCGGCGCGCATGGCCGCCGGTCTGAAGGACTGCCCGGTCGACGCCGCCATCGTCGGCATCGTCGACACCGTCGAGGTGAAGGACTAGCGTGCAGCTGGCGCGCGTGCTCGGCGCAGTCGTCTCGATCATGAAGGACCCGAACCTCACCGGCATCAAGATGCTCGTGCTTCAGCCGCTCGCGGCATCCGGCGAAGCGACGGGGCGGACGCTGGTCGCTCTGGACTCGGTCGGCGCCGGCGTCGGCGAGAACGTTTTCTTTGTGCGCGGCCGCGAAGCGGCTTTCCCGTTCTACCCGGCCGAGCCGCCCGCCGACGCCACGGTGATCGGCATCGTCGACCATTGGGATCTCGAGTAGTCATGCAAATCTGCCGCGTCGTTGGCACGGTCGTCTCGACGCAGAAGAACAAGAAACTCGAGGGGGCCAAGCTGATGCTCGTGCAGCCGCTGACGCTCGAGGACACGCCGCGCGGCGCCACGCTGCTCGCGATCGATGCCGTGGGCGCCGGCATCGGCGAGAAGGTGCTCGTCGTGATCGAGGGCAAGGCCGCAGGCGAGGCGCTGGGGAAGAAAGCCGCGGCGGTGGACGCGGCCATCATCGGCATCATCGACGCCGTCGAGGTCGGGGCATGAACGAGGACGCGGTCCGCGCGATCGTGCGCGAGACGCTCTTCCGTCTTGACGCCGGCCATGGGTCGCGCCCGCCCGACGCCACTCGGTTACTCGATCTCGCATCCCACCCGAGCCACTACAAGTACGCGCTCCCGGCCTCCGACGGTCCGTGCCTGATTGAGCCCGCCGTCGCGTGCAATCACTGCGGCTACTGCCAGTCACACGGTCACTAGGCAGAAAGGCATTGGGCTTTAGGCTTTAGGCTGAGTCAGGGTATGGCATCGGTACTCCTCACACGACGGATTCCTTCCTCGGTCCTGGGCCTCCTCGAAGCGCGGCACACGGTCGACGTGTATTCCGGTGACGCGGCGATTCCACGCGACGAACTGCTGCGGCGGGTGGCGGACCAGGACGCGCTCATCTGCCTCCTCACCGACACCATCGACGGAGAGGTGATGGATCGTGCGCCGGCGCTGAAGGTCATCGCCAACGTCGCGGTCGGCTACGACAACATCGACGTCGCCGCGGCGCGCAGCCGAGGCATCGTCGTCACCAACACGCCGGATGTGCTCACCGAGTCGGTGGCCGAGTTCACGTGGGCGCTGATCCTCGGCATTGCGCGGCGTGTGGCCGAGGGCGATCGGTTGATGCGCACCGGCACCTGGAAGGGCTGGGCGCTCGATTTCATGCTGGGCATGGAGTTGCGCGGCAAGCAGCTCGGCGTGATTGGCCGCGGCCGCATCGGCCTGGCGGTCGCCGCCAAGGCGCCGGCTTTCGGCATGTCGGTTGTTTTCTCTGGGAGGGACGGGAGCCAGGGCGCGGGGGATTCGGCAACGGTCTCGCTCGACGAACTGCTCGTGACCTCCGACGTCGTCTCCATCCACGCGCCAGGCACGCCAGGGACGCGTCACCTGATCAACAAGCGTTCGCTCGCGCGGATGAAACGCTCCGCGCTCCTGGTGAACACGGCGCGAGGTTCCGCCGTGGACGAGGAGGCGCTGGCGTGGGCGCTCGGAGAGCGTCTCATTGCGGGCGCCGCGCTTGACGTTTACGAGCGGGAACCCGAGATCCACGCCGCTTTGAAGGATCATCCGAACGTGCTCCTGGCGCCGCACCTGGGCAGCGCCACCCGCGAGACACGCACCGCGATGGTGGAACTGGCGGCCCGCAACGTGCTCAGCGTCCTCGACGGCGAGGGGCCGCTGACCGCTGTGGCCGTCGCAACCCGCCCATGCTGACCCCGCCGTGGAGCGCGCCGGTGGCGGAGGTGATGAACCGCCTCGCGAAGGCGATCGACGGTTTCGAGGAGCCGGCCGTCGAGAAGATCGCCAAGGATCAGAAGGAGGATCCCTTCCAGGTCCTGATCGCGACGATACTCTCGGCGCAGACCAGGGACGCGGTGACCGCCGCCGCGTCGGCGCGCCTGTTTCGGGTCGCGCGGACGCCGCAGTCGATGGCAAAGCTGCCGGCCGCGCGCATCCAGCAACTGATTTTCCCCGTCAGCTTCTACCGCCACAAGGCGATGCACGTGCGCCAGGCCTGCGAGCAGATCATGACCCGTTACGGCGGCCGGGTGCCGGTGACAATGGACGGCCTGCTGACGCTGCCCGGCGTCGGCCGGAAGACGGCAAACCTGGTCCTGATCCTCGCGCATGCCAGCCAGGACAGCATCTGCGTGGACACCCACGTCCACCGGATCGCGAACCGGCTCGGATGGGTCGCCACGCGGACGCCCGAGGAGACCGAGCAGGCCCTGTATCGCGCGACCCGGCGCAAGTGGTGGCCGGTCATCAATCTCTACCTGGTGACCTGGGGGCAGAACGTCTGCCGGCCGGTGTATCCTCTGTGCCCGCACTGCGTGCTCGTGGATATCTGCCCGAAGAGCGGCGTCACGAAGGTGGGAAAGTCAGTCACGTCAGAGGGTAGAAGGCAGCAGGCACATGCGTAGAAGGCTCTCAGCAGTGGTATTCGCTCTGGTGGTCGCCGCCCTGACCACGGCGGCCGGGGCGCAGCAGAAGTCTCCGGGCGCCGGGCCGGTCGTGGTGCTGGAAACCGCCAAGGGGACCATCGAGTTCGAGACCTATCCCGAAGAGGCGCCGAAAACGGTCGCCCGGGTGCTCGACCTGGTGAAGAAGAACTTCTATAACGGCCAGCGCTTCCACCGGGCCGAGCCGAACTTCCTGGTCCAGGTCGGCGATCCCGTGTCGCGCGATGTGAGTCGCCAGGAATGGTGGGGCCGGCAGAGCGCCGGCAAGCCGATCGGGGTGTCGGAGATCACGAAGAAGCGGCGCCACGGGGTCGGGGCGGTCGCGATCGCCTACCCGGGTACCGACAAGGCGGCGGCCGACAGCCAGTTCTTCATCACGCGCCGCGCCGCGCCCGAACTCGACGGGAAATACACCGTGTTCGGGAGGGTTCTGAGCGGGCAGGACGTTGTCGGCAAGCTCCAGCGGGGCGACGTGCTCAAACGAGCGTATCTGAAGGAGTAGGCGGCAGGATCCGGACGAGGCCTTTCAGGTCGGGGTAGCGCTCCACGAAAGCCTCCGGATACGCGCCATCGAGCGGCTGTCCCAGCTTGTGCTTGATGGTCGCGGCGTTGGCCACCGACTTCGCGGAGAAATGATTGTTCGCGTAGAGGTAGGTCTTCGTCACGTCGCGTGAGGCCTGCTCCACCGCCTCGACGATGGGCGCGAGCTCGGACGCCGAGTAGAGGTAGTTGTAGCGGTCCTCGGACGTGTCGTGTTGCCACCACTGCGCCGCGTTCCGCCCGTGCAGCCGCATGTAATAGAACGTCTTCACGTTGGCGAGCCGATCCTGCCGGATCGAGAAGCGGAATTTGGGCTCGTCAATCTGGACGAGGGCGGCGCCATGCGCGCCCAGCAACTGCAGCGTGTCCTCCGGGGTGTCGCTGAAGCTCCGGTGCCGGAGCTCCACCGCCACCGGGTAGTCTCTGAATGCCTCGAGCAGCCACTCCAGGTAGCCGAGTGACCAGCGATCGTTCTTGAAACTGGCGGGAAACTGCGCGAGCAGCGCGCCAAGCTTACCCGCGCTGGCCAGGGGCTCGAGCGCTGCGCGGAACGCGTCGACGTCGGTGCGGTCCAGATTCGCCGGATCCTTGCCCGTTGCCTCGAGGAACATCCCGGGGTGGGTGAACTTCTGGTACAGCTTGAGCGAGAACTCGAAGCCGGCCGGCGTTCGAGCGGCCCAGCCCTTGGTCGTCTGTGCCGACGGTACACCGTAGAAGCTGGAATTGACCTCGACGGTATTGAAGTGTTCGGCATAAAACGCGAGGTCGTCGAATCCCCCTTTCGTCCTGGTCCTGCCCCGGGCCGACTCGGGATAGAAGATGCCGTTCCACGTGCCCTTTCCCGTGGGATAGCTCCAGCCCGAGGTGCCGACGCGGACGCCACTCACCGCTCGTAGGCTTTCTTGTCGAAGCCGAACGTCACCCGCGAGCCACGCACCAGGATCGGGCGGCGGATCAGGTTCGGGTTCGCCATCATCATGTCGATCGCTTCGCTCTTCGAGCCGGGCAGCGGCCGTTGCTTGAAGACAGGGCTGCGCGTGCTCACGAAGTCGAGGTAGCAGGTGTCGTCGATGTGCTCCTCCAGGAAGGCCCTGTCAGGAGGGGTCGCATTGATGTCGATCGACTCGACGTCGGTGCCCTGCGCATCCAGGAAACTCCTGGCATTCCTGCAGGTGGTTCACGTGGGTTTGGTGTAGAAGGTCGGTTTGGCCATGGGGAAATTGTAAGATAGATAGTTCCACCGCGTCATGCGCGGCCGGCGCAAGGCCAATGTTGACCATCAACGAGATCTTCCACTCCATCCAGGGGGAGTCCACCCACGCCGGCCGGCCGTGCGTGTTCGTGCGGCTGACCGCCTGCGACCTGCGCTGCTCCTGGTGCGACACGCCCTACGCCTTCCACGAGGGGCACAAGCTGAGCGTGGAGGAGGTGGTGGGGCAGGTGCGTGCATTCGGGTGTGACGTGGTCGAGATCACCGGCGGCGAACCGCTCCTGCAAAAGGAAGTGTACTCGCTGATGGATTGCCTGCTGAACGCAGGGCAGACGGTGATGCTCGAGACCGGCGGGCATCTGAGTGTGGATCTGGTCCCTGAACGCGTCATCCGCATCATCGACGTCAAATGCCCCGGCAGCGGCGAGTCCACCAAAAACCACTGGCCGAATCTCGATCGGCTGCGGCCGGCCGACGAAGTGAAGTTCGTCGTGACGGACCGCGCCGATTACGAATACGCCAGGGAAGTCGTGGCCAGGCACGCGCTGATCGGACGGTGCGCCGCGGTGCACGTCTCGCCGGTTCATGGCGTGCTGGCCCCCCGGCAGCTGGCGGCCTGGGTGCTGGAGGACCGCCTGAAGGTGCGCGTCCAGCTCCAGCTCCACAAGTTCATCTGGGATCCCGCCACGCGCGGCGTGTAGCGCCTGAGCCCAGCGCCATGAGCCACCAAGCCGTCCTGCTTCTCAGCGGTGGACTCGACTCGTATACCGCGGGCGCGATCGCCGGGGCGGACGGCTACGAGTTGCACGCGCTCACCATCCGATACGGACAGGTGCATGCTCGCGAGATCGAGGCCTCCCGCGAGGTGGCCGCCGCCCTGGGCGTCAGGCAGCACCTCGAGCTCGACGTGCCGCTGTCGCAGATCGGGGGTTCCGCGCTGGTCGGCGACGGTCCGATTCCGAAGGATCGCGCGATCGGAGAGGCCGGCATCCCCTCTACCTATGTCCCGGCGCGCAACACCGTGTTCCTGTCGCTCGCCATGGCATGGGCAGAGGTCGTCGGCGCAACGGCGATCGTGATCGGGGTCAACGCGCTCGACTATTCGGGATATCCGGATTGCCGCCCGGCGTACCTGCGCGCATTCGAACGGCTGGCGGCGCTGGCGACCAAAGCGGGCGTCGAGGGCCGGCCGCTCACCATCGTGGCGCCGCTGCTGGAGCTCACCAAGGCGGACATCATCCGCCGCGGCGTGGCGCTCGGACTGGACTATGGCCTGACGCTCAGCTGTTACGATCCCGATACCAGTGGCCGGCCATGCCGGCACTGCGACAGCTGCATGCTGCGGGCGCGCGGCTTCGAGCAGGCTGGCATCGGCGACCCGGGGACTGAAAGATGACCGAACGGCTCTACTACCACGACCCGTACCTGCGGGAATTCGATGCCACGGTGGTCGACACCACGGTGCACGAGGGGAAGACTGCCGTCGTGCTCGACCGGACGGCATTCTATCCGTCGTCCGGCGGCCAGCCGTTCGACTCGGGCGCGCTGTCCGGCGTGACGGTGCTCGACGTGGTGGATGCGGCCGATGGCCGGATCCTCCATGTGGTCGACGGCGCCCTTGCCGGCGCCGTCAAGGGAACCATCGACTGGAGGCGGCGCTTCGATCACATGCAGCAGCACACCGGGCAGCACGTGCTCTCCGCGGCGTTCGATCGTCTGCTGAGCGTCCGGACCGAGAGTTTTCATCTTGGCGCCGATTACGCGACGATCGACCTGGCGCGTGAACTGTCGCCGTCGGAGATAGCGCGTGGCGAAGACGAAGCCAACCGCATCGTCTGGGAGGACCGCTTGGTGTCGATCCGATTCGCGGGCCCGGACGAGATTGCGACGCTGCCGCTGCGGAAAGAGCCCAAGAGGGAAGGAACGCTCCGCTTGGTCGACGTCGAGGGGTTCGATCTCTCGGCCTGCGGCGGGACGCACGTCGCGCGCACCGGCGCGATCGGCATCATCGCGGTGGCCGCGACGGAGCGGTTTCGCGGCGGGTCCCGGGTCACCTTCCTGTGCGGCGGTCGCGCGCTGGCCGGCTACCGGGTGCTTCGAGACATCGTGGCGGGGAGCGTGCGCGCATTGTCGGTCCTGCCCGCGGACCTGCCCTCGGCGATCGACCGGCTGCAGGTGGACGGCAAGGACCTGCGCAAGCAGCTCAAGGAGTATCAAATAACGCTCGCGGCGCACGAAGCCGACGTCCTCGCGGACGCCGCCACGCTCGCGGAAGACATCCGCCTGGTGACCGCCGAACTGTCAGGCTGGGATGCCGCCGGACTCAAGTCCATTGCCGCCCATATCGTGGAGCGCGTGGGGTACGTGGTGATTCTGATCGGCGGCCCGCCGGCCGGCGCCATCGTGGTGGCGCGGTCGGCCGGCCTCCCGCACGACGCGGGGGCGCTGCTGCGGCAGCTCGTCGAGCGGCACGGCGGCAAGGGCGGCGGCCGGCCCGCGCTGGCGCAGGGAGGCGGCATCACATCGGCGCCGTCCGCCGTGCTACAGTCCGCACGGGATCTCGTGTCCCACTCAACCCTAAAACCTAAAGCCTAAAGCCTGGATTAGATGACCGAAGCCCCCCTCCTCATGGTCGTGGACGACGACCCCTCGGTGCTCCTCCTGGTCGACGTGCTGGCCGAGAAGATGGGGTTCCGGGTCAAGGCCGTATCGAGCGGCCTGCAGGCGCTCGAGCATCTGCGCGACGGGCTCCAGCCGCACATCATCCTGCTCGACATCATGATGGAGCGAATCGACGGGCTGACCTTCATGAACCACTTGCGCGAGATGCCCAACCTGGAAGCGACGCCGGTCATAGCGATGAGCACCGCGGCCGTTCTGGACCGCTACGGCGATCGGCTCCAGGTCAGCGGCACCCTGCTCAAGCCCATCACCCAGCAGTCCCTGGCGCAGGCCCTCGAAGGCTATCGCTAGGCGATGTGTTCGGGGCTCGTCCAGCGACAGTAGAATAACGGGGTGTCGCGGTTTGTCGCGCTCTTCTTTGCGCTCGTCGCCGGCGTGGGCGCCGCCGTATGGTATTACCGCGCGCCCGCCGATGGCGGGCGGCCGATCCGTGTCGTCGCGCGCACTGACGATGGCTGGCTGGAGGATCTGCTCAGCCGCTCTCCCAAGGACGTCGAAGCCGCCACGGCGGAGCTCGAAGAGCGCGGCACCGCCGCCTTGCCCCTCGTGCGGAAGACGTTACAGAATCCCGCCGCTGACGCCCCGCACCGCAAGGCGGCACTGAAGGCGGCTGCCATCCTCGGCGCCCGCGCCGCCGAGATCATTCCCGACGTGGCGGTCTCGCTCCGGGATCCCGAGTACACGCCCGAGGCCGCCCTGGCGCTCAGCTTCATGGGGTCGGCCGCGGTGCCGGTGTTACGGGACGCGATCTCGTCGGACGAACCGGTGGTGCGGCGCGAAGCGCTCCGCTCGCTCGGCAAGCTGCGCGAGCGTGCGTCCATCGATCCGCAGGTGGTCGTGCCGCTGCTGCTGGCGGCGCTCGACGATCCCGATCCCACCGTCCGCCTCGTCGCGGTCACCTACCTGGGTATCGTTCGCGACAATCCGCAGCAGGAAGTCGTCGGCTTGATCAAGGCGCTATCGGATCCCGACGCCTCCGTCCGCCAGGCGGCGGCCGGCGCGGTCGCTGCCTACGGCCCACTCGCCGCACCGGCGATTCCCGCCCTGAAGAAGGCCGCCAACGATCCGGACGACGATGTGAAGCTGGAAGCCGGCCGCGCGCTCGTGCGCATCGCTGAGCTGACACCGAAGACCTAGGCGACCCTCCCTTCCGCCGAAAAGCGGCAGCCACACCCACCAGCAGTCAGTCCCGTGGCGTGCGCCCCTCCGGCGGAAGAATCAGCGAGCGGAATGATTCGCCATCCGTTCAACCGCCAGGTCCGCGATCCAGTTCACCGTCGCGGCCGGGATCGTGAAATTGTTGGCGAGGATGGAGAACGCCAGGAGCTCGCCGTCCCGGGTGCGCACGTAGCCGGAGAGCGCGCGCACGTTCGCGATGGAGCCGGTCTTGGCGACGGCATTGGCCTCCGCCCGTGTTCCCTTCATCCGCGTCGAGATCGTGCCGTCCTTGCCGGCGATCGGCAGCGTGGCGACGAACATTTCGCGGTGACGGGGATCGCGGTGCATGCGCTCCAGCAGGGTGACGATCATTCGGGCCGTCACGAAATCGTAGCGCGACAGCCCCGAGCCGTCGGCCTGCACGTAGCTGTTGGGTGCGATCCCCCAACCGCTAAACAGATCGCGCGAGGCGGCGCGACCGGCAGCGCTACTCCCCGCTCCACTCCTGGCGGCGCCCACGGCCTTCAGCAGCGTTTCGGCGTAGAGGTTCTGGCTGACCTTCATCATCACCGACGCGATCTCGCGAAGGGGCGGAGACCACGATTCGATCAGCAGGCGCCGCACCGGGGTCGCGGCCCGCGGCCCGATGTCGTCCAGATCCAGGCCCTCGCCCCCCACGTCGATACCCCGCGCGATCAGGGCGTCCTTGACGGTCCGCGCAAAGAACACGGTCGGATTGACGACGGCGACGTCGCGTGAGGCCGCCGAGGCATCGGACGCGATGGTCCCGCTCACCTCGAGCACGGCACCGTGGCTGTGGCGGTCGATGCTGATCCGGGTGGCGGAGTGTGGCGCGCCGGTCTGCACCCGGTTCGACACGGTCAGTCCAGACCCCGGCGTAAGGTCGAGTCCGGCGGCGTCTCCCTCCCAGAAGCCTGGACGAATCGTGAGCTGCGCGATGTCCTGGTGGACCTCGAGCGCGCCCGCGGGCGCGGCATAGCCGTCCTGCAGGTAGTCCCACGACCAGCCCTGGCCCAGGCCCTCGTCCTCGAATGCCGCGTCGTCGCCGATCACCCCCCCGTCGATGCGCGTAATGCCAGCGGCCTTGAGCGCGGCGGCCCATTCGTCGAATACCGCAGCGGCGCGATTGCCGCGCGTGTTGATGGTCGGATCGCCCCCACCGCGCACGAAGAGGTCGCCTTTCAACACGCCCCCTTCTATCGGCGCGGCGGTCTCGACCGCCGTCTTGAACCGGTAGTCCCAGCCGAGGGTTTCGGCGGCGGCCGCCAGCGTGACGATCTTCATGTTGGAGGCCGGCATCATCAGCAGGCCGGCGTTGCGCGCGTAGAGGACCCGGCCGCTGTCGAGCGACTTCACCTCGACGCCCCAGAGGCTCTGATCCATCACCGCGGCGTTGAAGATGCGGTCGAGGTCTGACGAGAGGATGCGCTCGGCGCGCGGG
>JBKJRJ010000399.1:0-4946 GCA_046594705.1 Vicinamibacterales bacterium | reverse complement strand
GCGTCGATCTTCTTCTGCACCTTGCCGCGGTCGAGGGAATCGCCGTCGCCGGCGAGCGCCTTCTGCCAGGCGGCCAGCGCCTCGGCATGGCGGTTCTGCTTCTGGCGCAGGTCCCCGAGGTGATCCTGAATCACCGAGTTCTTCGGCAGCTTCCCGGCCGCGGTGGTCAGCGGCGAGTCCGCCAGATCCAGCTTGCCCTGCTGCAGGTAGGTCCACCCGAGGCTGTCGAGGAAAGAAGGGTTGCCGGGTTCGATCGTGAGGGCGCGCTGAATCAGCGTCACCGCCTCGTCGAGCGAGGTGCCTTGCTCGGCCAGCATGTAGCCGAGGTAATTGAGCGCGCCGGCGTCGAGCGGATCGCGCGCGATGACGTCGCGGAACATCTGCTCCGCGTCGGGGCGGCGGCCGGCCCGGTCGAGCGCGGCGCCAAGCTGATAGAGGACGGTCGTATCCTGCGGGAAGGTCACCCGAGCCTTCTCCGCCGCCTCGAGTGCCTGTTGGTGTCGGCCCGCGGCGCTGTACGCCTGGATGAGGAGGACGAGGCGGATCGGCTCGTCGGGCGCCTGCCCGATCGCCTCCTTGAAGACCGCGACCGCCTCGTCGTAGCGGCGAAGCTGCTGCAACGCCAGCCCTTCGCTTCCCAGCAGCATCGCGATCTGGGGGCCTGTCGCTTTGGCCGCCTTCTGCCGCTCGATCTCCGGCTTCAGCAAATCCACGATGTCCTGATGGCGGCCGCGCGCATCCAGCATCTGCCCGAGCAGGTAGGTGGCCCGCACATCGTCGGGGTGCGCCGTCCGCAGCGCGCGCGCCGTCGCCTCGGCGGCGTCGAGATCGCCGGCGTCACGCTGCGCCTGCGCCAGCATGAAACTCATCCGCACGTCGCTGGGTGCGAGCTTCAGCGCGGCGGTCAGGACGTCGCGCGCCTCCGCCGACCGGCCGGCGTTCACCAGCGCCGTGGCGCGGCGCGCCCCGACCTCCGGGTTGCGCGGATTGAGCGCCTGCACCTTTCCCCACGCGTCGGCCGCCTGCCCCCAGCGTCGCTGGTGCTCGAAGAGCTCGGCGAGCTGGACGTGGCCGCGGAAGAACTGTGGTTGATCGTGCAGCAGGTTGGTCAGGGTTTCGGCCGCCGCGTCGGGTGCCCCGGCCGACTCCTGTGCCTCGGCCAGCAGGATCGACCCTTCGTTGTAGTGGGGCTGCTCGAGGACGACACGCCGAAGGAGGGGGACGGCGTCGGCCGGGCGGTCGGCCTGGAGATAGAGGCGCGCGAGCGACAGATCGATCGAGAGGTCGCCGTTGCCGTCGCCGCGCGCAATCTCGAGCGCCGCCATCGCGCGTGTCGGATAGGCCGCGACATCGTCGCCGGGATGCACCGCCTGCCGCTGCTCGGCGAGGGCGGCGAGCACCGATCCGAGAATGCGGTTGGCTTCCTGGTTGCGGGGATCGACCCTCAGCGCCTCGTCGGCGGCCGCGAGCGCCTCGGCGCCTTTATCCTGCCGGGCATACAGGCCCGCAAGCTCGGCGCGCGGTTCGGCGCTGGAAGGCTCGAGCACAATGGCCTGCCGAAAGGCCACGATGGCCTCGTCGATCTTGCCGCTGCCTTCCAGGTAACGGCCGAGCAGGAAATAGTAGGTCGCCCCCGGCCCTTCAGTCCTTGGGTCCCTGGTCTCTGGGTCCCTGGTCCCTGGTCCCTGGGTCGCGGGTCCCTTCGTCGCGGATCCCTGGGTCGCGGGTCCCTGGGTCGCGGGTCCCGGAGTCGCGGGTCCCGGAGTCGCGGCTCCCGGAGTCGCGAGTGCCTGAGTCCAAGGTCGGTTGACGGTCGATCCCTTGCTCGTTGCGAATCCCTGGATCGGCGCGATGGCGATCGCGAGGCTGAACGCGGCAGGTAACAGAGTGAACATGTGCCCGACGACTATAATAGTCCTTGAAACAACCGACCGAGGACCGAGGACCGAGGACCGAGGACCGAGGACCGAGGGACCAAGGACCAAGGACCAGGGACCAAGGGACCAAGGGACCAAGGGACCCAAGGAGGGACCAATAGATGCCCGTGGATCCTGAGCTGCTCGAGATTCTGGCGTGCCCCAACTGCAAGACGAAGGTCGAGCTCGTCAAGGGCGGTACGGCGCTGAAGTGCCCGCAGTGCCGGCGTGTCTACCCGATCAAGGACGACATTCCGGTCATGCTCATCGACGAAGCGACCATCGAGTAGCCGCCACGAAGATCCTGCTGGTCCGGTTGCGGCTGATCGGTGACGTCGTCTTCACGACGCCGCTGGTCCGCGCGCTGCGGCGGGCGTATCCGGACGCCAGGCTGGCGTATCTCGTCGAGCGGGAGGCCGCCCCGGTGGTGCTGCACAACCCGCATCTCGACCAGGTGATCATCGCGCCGCGCAGCCGCGGGGTCCGGCGTGTGGCGGACGACCTGGCGCTGGCGCTTCGACTGCGGCGCGAGCGGTTCGATCTTGTGCTCGACCTGCACGGCGGTCCGCGCAGCGCGTGGCTGGCCTGGAGCAGCGGCGCCGGTGAGCGCATCGGCTACGACATCGCGGGACGCGGCTGGATGTACACGCGGGTGGTGCACCGCCCGCGCGATCTGCGGCCGAGACATTCGGTGGCCAACCAGTGGGATCTGCTCGAGGCCATCCCGGGCTGGACGCAGGGGGCGGCCGACCCGACCCGCGACCCGATCGAGATGGCGGTCGCGCCCGGGGCCGACGAAGCGATGGCCAATCGCCTGCTCGAGTTGGGCGTGGCGCGGGACGATGAGCTGGTGATCATGCACGTGAGCGCGGGCAATCCGTTCAGGCGCTGGCCCGAGACGTGTTTCGCGGAGACCGCGGCGGCGCTGGCCGCGGCAAGCGCACGGCGGCGGCTGGTGTTCAGCTCGGGACCGTCGGACCGTGAGGCGGCGGCGCGGATCGCGGCGGCTGCGCGAACGCGGCTCGGCCCGGCGGCCGGCCGCATCATCGATCTGGGAGAATTCGATCTGCAGGAGCTCAGAGCGCTCATCGGCCGGAGCCGGCTGTTCATCGGCGGCGACACGGGACCGCTGCACATTGCCGCGGCCACGATGACGCCGGTCGTCGGCATCTACGGTCCGACGCTGGCCGTCCGCTCCGCCCCCTGGCGCTCCCCCTCGATCGCCACGCGTTCGATCGAGATTCCGGTCGAGCAGCTGGCGTGCCGTCCCTGCGACCAGCGGGCCTGCGCGCCGGGGGACTTCCGCTGTCTCACGCAGCTGACGCCGGCCCGGGTGATCGCGGCAGCTGAAGAGGCGTTGTCGAGTGCGGCCGGCCCGACAGGCCAGGCCTGCACGGACGACGCAGAGGCGAACCCATCATGAGGTACGACGCGACGCCGACGGCATGGCACGACAACTGGTTCGACGCGATGCCGGCGCTGCCGTCGGCGCCGATCGAGCGGGCGGCTTGTCTTGCGCTGCTGGCCTTCGCGGCGGCGCTGCAGCTGTCGATCGCGGCCGCCGGCATCTTCCTCGCCCTCGCGGCGGTGCTCTGGATTGGGCTCATCGTCAAGAACAAGGAGCGCATCGAAGTGCCCCGGATGTTCTGGGCGCTGGCGGCCTACGGGGCAGCGACGGTGGTGGCGTCGGTATTCTCCGTCGAGCCGCGCGTCAGCCTGGTGGATTCCAAGCAGCTCGTCCTGCTGGTGATCGTGCCGCTCACTTACCGCCTGTTCCGCGGCCGCCGCGCGCTGCTGGCGGTGGACGTGGTCATCAGCGTGGGCGCGCTGAGCGCCACCTGGGGGATCGTCCAGTATTTGATCCTCAGCTTCGATCACCTGGGACGGCGTCCGCAGGGGGCGCTCGGCCTCTACATGACCTACTCGGGGCTGCTGATGCTGGTGGCGTGCGCGGCGGTGTCGCGCGTGATGTTCGCGAGGCAGCATCGCGCGTGGGCCGCCCTGGTCCTGCCGGCGCTCCTGCTGGCGCTGCTCTTCACGTTTACGCGGAGCGCCTGGGTCGGGGCCTGCGTCGGCTTCGGGCTGCTGTTCCTGCTGCGGGACTTCCGCCTGCTGGGGTTGCTGCCGGTCGCGCTGGGGTGCTTCCTGGCATTCGCGCCGTCGGCGATCACGACGCGGCTCTACTCCACCTTCAGCCTGACGGATCCGTCGAACGCCGACCGGGTCGCGATGATGCGCTCAGGGCTGCATATGATCCGGGACCACCCGCTGACCGGGGTCGGCCCCGACATGGTGATCCAGATGTACCCGCATTACCGCGACAAGGGCGCGGTCAACCAGCTGAACCCGCATCTGCACAACGTGCCGCTGCAGATCGCGGCGGAGCGCGGGATTCCGGCGCTGGCGGTATGGATCTGGTTCATCGCCACCTTGGTCCGCGACTTCCTCAGGCGCCGGCGGTCCGACTTTCCGTCGCTCTCGAATGCGGGGCTTGCGGCCATCGGCGCGATGCTTGCCGCCGGCCTGTTCGAATACAATTTCGGCGACTCCGAGTTCCTGATGCTGTTCCTCGTCCTGGTGACGCTGCCCTACGCGGCTGAACGCGCCCCGGCGCCGTCCGCGGTCCCGCTGCCCCATGCCCGCCGCGCCGACTGAGCTCCGCGCGCTCCTCGACCGCGCGCGCGGACGCGCGATCCTGATCGTGGGCGACCTGATGCTCGATCACTTCGTGATTGGACGGGTGGACCGGATCTCTCCTGAAGCGCCCGTGCCGGTGGTGCAGTTCGACCATGAAAGCTACCGCCTGGGCGGCGCCGCGAACGTGGCGCACAACGTCGCGGCACTCGGCGGACAGGTGGAGATTGCTGGTGTCGTCGGCAACGACAGCGAGGGCACGAGGCTGCTCGCCGAGATGCGGCGCGCCGGCATCGGCACCGCCGCGGTGGTCGTGGATCGCGACCGCTGCACCACGCGCAAGCTGCGGGTGGTGACGACGAGGAACCAGCAGGTGGCGCGCATCGACTACGAGTG
>JBKJRJ010000387.1:0-6804 GCA_046594705.1 Vicinamibacterales bacterium | reverse complement strand
CGGCACCGGCACGAACTGCGCGAAGCTGTCGGCGAGGATGACCTTCTTGACGAGACCGATCGTGAACACCGTGAGACCCGCGGCGATCATGAGCGGCTGCGGCCGCAGGATCCGGCGACGCGAGAGCTGGGGCATGAGCTGTGAGTACCGCACGATGGGCCCGGCGAGCAGGTGCGGGAAGAACGCCACGCCCGCTGCGTAGCGCAGCGGACCGGTCCCGGTGCGGCGGCGCCGGTAGGCATCGACGACAAAGACGATCTGCTGGAACGTGAAAAAGGAAATCGCCAGCGGCAGCGGCCGCCGTGGCACGGGCCAGCCGGCGTCGAGGAGCGCGTTGAGGTTCTCGGCGGCGAAGCCGGCGTACTTGTAGTAGCCGAGGAAGAGCAGGTTCGCGGCGATGCCGCACCCGGCGAGCACCCGGCGCCAGTGCCCGTCTGGGGTGTGGCGCAGCGCGCGCGCCAGCGAGTAGTTGAGCGCGATCGACAGCAGGAGGAACGGCAGATCCTGCGGGTTCCACCATCCATAGAAGAACAGCGACGCCGCGAGCAGCCATCCGAGCGCGGGGCCGCGGCGGCCGGAGCGCCCAAGGAGGAAGAACACCGCCAGGGTCAACGGCAGGAACGCGAAGATGAAGATATGGGAGTTGAAGAGCAACCCGTTCCTGATCGTGTCCGGCCTTACGCCGGCTCGAGACTCACGCAGCCCACCGACCACGGGTCCTGCCGGGCATCCCCGACCGGCACCGGGCGCAGGCCCAGGTCCGCGATCAGCCTTGCGCCGACCGCCCGCGAGGCTTCGCCGTCTGGATACATGTGCGGGTGCAGCTCGACGAACACCTGCGGCCGCGCGCGCCGGATCGTGTCGGCCGCCCCGGCCAGCACGTCGAACTCGAATCCCTCGACGTCGATGAGAATCAGATCCGGCCGCACGCTGAAGCGTCCGCAGTAAGCGTCGATCGTCGTCAACTGGACGTCGGTGGCGTCCACCGGGCCTTCGGTCGCCGGGTTGGCGCCGCCCAGGCGGCTCAGTCCACTGCCGGCTTCTAGGTCGAACAGGCGCGCCTGTCCCGTCTCGCGGCCCGCGGCCATCGGCACCAGTGTCACGCGGCCGCCGAGGCCGTTCATGCGCACGTGGCGCGCGAGCACGTCGAACGTTTTTGGGTTCGGCTCGAACGCGATGACGCGGCCGGCCGGCGCAGACCAGCGCGCCATCTGGAGCGCGTAGATGCCGATGTTCGCGCCGACGTCCATGCAGCAGAAACCCGGTTCCACCCGCGCGCGCAGGACCGCCGCGAGCCCGGCCTCGTACTCAGGCCACAGGCGCCAGCGGAAGCGCGGATCGATACGGTAGATGTCGCCGTTGATCTGGGCGTTGAGCCCGCGGCCCCCGCTCAGGCCGTACAGCAGGCTCCCGTAAGCCGAGCTCAGCGAGCGGCGCCAGGGACTCATCGGGTGCGAGACGGTGTTCGCCGCGCGGATCACGGCCTGGTGCAGTCGGCGGACGGCGCCTGTGAATTCCTGCTCGGACACTTGGCGCGCGCTACTCCTTCGGCGTGAAGTTCAGCACCGCGCCGTTGATGCAGTAGCGCTGACCGGTCGGCGGCGGGCCGTCGGGAAATACGTGGCCCAGGTGGCCGCCGCATTGGGAGCAGTGCACCTCGGTGCGCGACATCCCGTAGGCGCGATCCGTGGTCGTCGCAATCGATCCGGGATGGGGGGAGTGGAAGCTCGGCCAGCCGGTGCCGGATTCGAACTTCGTCTCGTTCGTGAAAAGCGCCTGCCCGCAACCCGCGCACGCGAACGTGCCCGCGCGCTTCTCGGTATTCAGGGCACAGCTTCCCGGACGCTCGGTGGCGTGCTGACGCAGGATCTGGTACTGCTCAGGCGTGAGCATCTTCCGCCACTCGTCGTCGGTCTTCTGAACAGGATAGTCGGTCATACCTAAAGCCTAAAGCCTACTTGAACACCTTGCCCCACTGCACGCCGAACTTGGGCTCCTCGCGCGGGCCCTTGATCGTGATCGGAATGACCGCGCCCTTGCCGTTCTTCCGGAAAATCGGATCCACCGCCTTCAGAAAGAAGCCCTTGATCCCGCCGCCGGCCGCCTTCGAAATCGGCGCTTCCATCGATAACGTGCCGGCGAACTCGAGCGCCTGGCTGCGCATCCCGTACCACCCCGTGAGCTGGATATCGGCGCCCGGCAGCGTGAATCCCACCGGGTGGAATCGAATCGCTCCGTCCTTCATGGTGAACCGTCCGCGCATGTCGGACGTAATCCGGCCGACCGGCTCATCGGGCTTCTTGCCCTGCGCGCGCCGGCTCAATTCGGCGAGCTTCTCCTGGACGGCGGCATCGGTGAAGCGGGTGTCTTCCAGCGCGAAGCGTCCGTCCAGCTGCAGCCGGTCCAGGACCTTTTCCTGGCCCGGCGGCAGCAGCAGCGCCGCCTGAAGCGCGATCCGGCCGAGCATCACCGGCTTCTTGGCGCGGACGGCGAGCATGAGGACGTCCTGGAGGCGGCCGTCCAGGATCTTCACGTCCAGCGCGACGGTGCGTCCCTTGACCCCTTCGTGCGACTCGATGGCCCCCGACGCGCTGAGCGCGGTTTCCCCGAGTGTGCCGTCCACCTGCTTCAGGTAGGTGTTTCCGTTCGTGCCATCCACGACGGCATGAAACGTCGTCTTGACCGGCATCGGGGCACCCCCGACGTCGATGCTGAAGTCGGGCGTGGAGGTCTTGCCCCTGACGTCGATCTCCTCCAGGTGGCCGGAGAACTCGCCGTTGGAGGTCAGCATCCCGCCGATGCCTTTGATCGAGTTGAGGTCGGCGCGATCGAAGGTGTACTTCCCGGCCAGAGGCGTCTGGCCCGGATCGGCCTTCTGCCACGGGCCGAACGAACCGATGGTGGCGATCTCCCCGGTCGGAATCGGATTGGTCAGCGTCGCGACGAACGGCATGGCACGGTTGAACCCGACCGATTCCAGGGCGAGGTCGTGAATGGCGAAGACCTTGGCGTTCTTCAACGGATTCTTCGGGACGATGATGAGTTGGGCGTCCTTGGCTTCGAGCCGATCGATCACCACCGGGCCTTCGTCCACGGTGGCGGCCGTTTTCTCGCCGGCCTCCTTGTCGTTACGCGTGCGCGGCGGAATAGTGATGCGCAGCCCGTCGAGCTGCACCAGCGAGAACCGCTTCTGGCGCCGGACCAGGCCGAGCAGGCCGCCGCGTACCTCGAAGTGGCGGATTTCAATGAAGTGCGCCCGCTCCTGCTGCCCCCTTAATCGGAGCTTCAGGTTGTCTCCGTGAATACGCAGCACCGGAAACGTCTCGACCTCGAAGGCCTCGAGGTCGACATCGGCGTCCAGCTTCTCGCTCAGCGCCGCGATCAACTTCTGCCGGAGCATCGGCGCACGGGACAGGGTCCCGATCGCGATCCACAAGCCGATCGGGATGCTCCCGATGATGGCGATCGTCCATCGGATGAGTTTCAGGTGCCGCTTGAACACTGGTTCAGCCTTTTGCAACTCATGGGCCACGGTTCAGCTACGATAGCCGCGCCATGAATCGACTGATTATCCTAGCGCTTCTCCTGCTCGCAGTCCCGCCGGTTCGTCAGATTCCTCCCGCGGGGGTGGACACCTGGGTCGAGCGCGCCATGACGACGTTCAAGGTCCCGGGCCTCGCGCTGGCCGTGGTCAAGGACGGCCGGATTGTGATGGCGAAGGGGTACGGCGTCCGGAAGCTGGGAGAGCCGGCGGCCGTGGATGCGCGGACCCTGTTCGGCATCGCCTCCAACACGAAGGTGTTCACCGCCACCGCGCTGGGCATTCTGGTGGACGAGGGCAGGGTTCGCTGGGACGCGCCGGTCATTGACTATGTGCCGTGGTTTCAAATGGCGGATCCCTACGTGACGCGTGAGATGACGGTGCGCGATCTCCTCGTGCACCGCAGTGGACTCAGCCTGGGCGCGGGAGACCTCCTGTGGTGGCCCGCATCGACCTACAACCGTCGCGAGATCGCCCAACGGCTCCGTTATCTTCCGCTGGCGACCAGTTTCCGGAGCGCCTATGCCTACGACAATGTCTTGTATCTGGTCGCCGGAGAGGTGATTGAGGCGGTCAGCGGGCAGTCCTGGGAAGATTTCGTCCAGTCGCGCATCCTGGCGAAGGTGGGGATGACGTCGAGCAACGTGCGGCACTCCGACGCGACCAGAGGTGGCAACGTGGCGACGCCGCACGCACCGGTGGACGGACGCGTCCGGCCGATCGCGGCGTTCGACAGCGATAACACGAACCCGGCCGGCGGCATCAATTCGAACGCCGACGACATGGCGAAATGGCTGCTGGTGCAGCTCGCCGACGGACAGCTCGCCGACGGCACGGCGCTGATCAAGCCCGCCACCGCGCGGCAGCTCGGCACGCTGGTGACGCCAATCCCGATCGGCCAGCCGCCGCCCGAGCTCCGCGAGCTGCGGCCCAACTTCAACGGCTACGGCCTTGGTCTCGCGGTCCGCGACTACCGCGGGCGCAAGCTGCTGACGCACACCGGAGGCCTGCCTGGGTATGTCTCCAAGGTGGCGATGGTTCCCGAGGCGCGGCTCGGCGTGGCCATCCTCACCAACCAGGAATCCAGCGCGGCGTTCGAGGCCATCGCCAGCCACCTCCTCGACGCCTATCTCGGCGCGCCCGCGTCCGACTGGATCGCGGCGTGGCAGGCGATTGAGCAGCGCGGCGCGGCCGCCAGCGCGGCCGCGACTCCCGCCCCGAACGCGCCCGGTGGCGGCGCCGCGAAACCGTCGCTCCCGCTGGCGGCCTACGCGGGCAAGTACCGCGACCCGTGGTACGGCGAAATCACCATCGCCGCCGCCGGCCCTGGACTCACGATCCGTTTTGACCGAACGCCTCTCCTCTCCGGAACGCTCGTGCCCTGGCAGCACGACACCTTCGTGGCCCGCTGGAACGATCGCGAGCTGCGCGCGGACGCGTTCGTCACGTTCGCGCTCAACCCCGACGGTACTATCGACACCGTGCGGATGCGGGCGGTCTCACCCGATACCGACTTCAGTTACGACTTTCAGGATCTACGCTTCACGCGAGTCGCCGCTGCCGGCCGCTAGGGCGCTAGGGCGCCCCGCGCCCACGCGTCCCACCAAAACCCCCAAGCCTTCACCTGAAGGACTGAACCCAGTGCTTGGTGATCGCTGTGAGCTTGTTGCCAGCCGTCGGCGCGTTCAGCGACTCAGCTCCGGATCAGCGCGACGGTTCCATACAGCTGGAACGCCTGCCCCTGACCGGTCATCGGCACGGCGGTGCGGCCGCAGCCGCGGAGGAAGGCTTCGAAGCCGGCGGCGGTCGTGTGCTGCGGATTCCACAAGGCGGTATGCATTTCGACAACCACACGGACCGGTGTGTCGCGCAGCAGCCGCTCAGCTCCCTGCAGCACGGCGAGGTCGGCCCCCTCCGCGTCGATCAATATCCAGTCCGGACTGAGCCCGCGGCTCGCGCAGTACTCGTCCAGGGTGACCACCGGCACGCGGATCGGCGGGCCGCTCCGGCTGTCGGGGTTGGGCGCATCGAGACGGCTTAGACCGGTTGTTTCGGCGCCGTGGAACAGATCGGCGGTGCCGCGGGCGGCACCCGCCGCGGCCGACTCGATGGTGACCCCGGCGCCCAGGTGATTCAGCGCCACGTTCGCCGTCAACACGGCGCGCGCGGCCGGATTCGGCTCGAACGCGATCACCCGCCCGCCTGGGGCGGTCCACAGCGCCATCTGCAGCGCGTAGAAGCCGACATGTGCGCCGACGTCGATGCAGCAGTCTCCCGGGCGGATGCCGGCCCGCAGGTAGGCGACCACATCCGCCTCGTACGAAGGGTTGCGGATCCACCGACAGCGCGGATCGATCCGCAGCGTCGTCCGATCGTCCACCTGCCACGCCAGGCCGCGGCCCGCGGCCAACACCCGCAATAGAGACGTATACGCGCGCTGGATCAGACTGGCCATGGTGACACCGTCCTCAATGACGAAGATCGACCTGAATGTGTTGCCATCGTCCCTGGTGGAAGCGGGCGGCGGAGAGCACGCATCGCGTGAAGTGGCCGAGCACGATCGCCAACCAAATCCCCGACGCCTGGAGCTGGCCGGTCGCCTGGAGATAGAAACAGAGCCCGAGCGGTATGGCGATCTGTGACACCAGCGTGATGTAGAGCGGGCCCTTGGTGTCGCCGGTCCCCTGCAGGCCGCCCGTGTAGGTGAGCGCGACGGTGTTCCCGGTTCGCGCATCCCCGGCCGCGCGCAAAGCGCCGGCGACCATGAAATAGAGCAGCTGTCCGAGGCTGCACACGAACATCGTCCTCAGGTAGGGCAGCGCCTCGGCGCGAACCTCCGGCGAGGCGCGCACCAGTTCGAGCAGCCAGGGGGAAGCGAAGTAGCCGAGGGGCGCCAGCTGCGAGGCGCCAAACGGCCCGCGCAATGGGGCCCTCGACGATCGACCGATCAGAGTGCTTCGGACTGGGAGGAATAGTGGGAGTCTACATTGGCGACTGCAGATTGCAGAGTGAAGATTCGTCTCCTCCTCCGCGAATCTTCAATCTACAATCTGCAATCTGCAATCTGCAATCTGCAATCGACTACCGCGTACCTGTGTTGCTGAACGTGTCGCACTGGCGCGGGTCGCCGCCTTCGAAGCCGCGCCTGAACCAGGTCACGCGCTGTTCCGACGATCCGTGCGTGAACTTCTCCGGCATGACGCGGCCCGAGCCCAGCTTCTGGAGACGATCGTCCCCGATGGCGGCCGCGGCGCGCAGCGCCT
>JBKJRJ010000385.1:0-7236 GCA_046594705.1 Vicinamibacterales bacterium | reverse complement strand
CGCCGGCGTCGTCAGCGAGGCGTCGGTCCGCGCCCACCTGGAGTTCCTGGCGAGCGACGCGCTGAACGGCCGCGCCAGTGGCACGCGCGACGAGCAGATTGCCGCGGAATACGTCGGCGCACAATTCCGGCGGCTGGGTTTCGAGCCGGGCGGGTCCGAGGGCAGCTTCGTGCAGAACATCGACGTCGAGCGGCGGACCACCGCCGCGGCGCCGGTGCTCGTGGTCGGCACTGACTCGGCGCCACGCGCCCGCTGGACGCACGGAAAGGAAATCCTGGTTGGAGCGGTCGCGCGCGAGACGGCCGGCGGGCCCCTCCGGCGCGTGGACATGAAGGCGACGCCGGATCCGGCGTTGACCGCCGGATCCGCTGTGCTCATGTTGAATGGCGCGCCGGCGGACGCCGGCGTGCTGTTCCGGAAAGGCGCCGCGATCGTCTTCACCAGGGAAATCCCGCAGACGCGTGCGCGCTGGCAGGCTGCTCGCCCGGTCGGGCTCCCGCGAAAGCTTGGGGGGATTGCCGAGCCAGCCGATCGCGCGACCGCGATCACGCTGAGCCACGAGGCGGCCGACCTGCTGCTGTCCATCGGGGAAGGCACGCCCGTCCGCCTCGAATTCACGGCATCCGCGGAGCCGGAGCGTGGCCGGACCTATAACGCCGTCGGCATCCTGCGCGGCAGCGATCCGTCCGGAGAGGCCATCCTCATCACCTCGCATCTCGACCACCTGGGCCGCCGTGACTCGGCCACGGGCACGGACAAGATTTTCAACGGGGCGGACGACGATGCGTCGGGAACGGTGGCGGTGATCGAAATCGCGGACGCCCTGGCACGGCGAGGCCGCCCGAAGCGCACCGTGATTTTCGCGTCGTTCGGCAGCGAGGAAGTGGGCGGTGCGGGAGCGGCGTATCTGATGCTGAAGCCGCCCGTGCCCCTCGAAAAGATGGTGGGCAACGTCGAGTTCGAGATGATCGGCCGCCCTGACGCGGCGGTGCCGGCTCACACGCTCTGGCTGACGGGCTACGAGCGATCGGATCTGGGAGCGCAGCTCGCCGCGCATGGCGCGCGGCTGGTGCAGGACCCGCATCCCGAGCAGAACTTCTTCACCCGATCCGACAACTACGCGCTCGCGCGCAAGGGTGTGGTCGCCCACACCGTGTCGAGCTTCGGCCTGCACCGGGACTACCACCAGGTGTCGGACGAAACGAAGCTGGTCGACTACGCGCACATGACCGAGGCGATCGTTTCGATGGTGGAGCCGCTCTGGTGGCTGGCGAATGCGGCGTTCAAGCCGGCGTGGAAGCCGGGGTTGCGGCCGTAGTCACGGCCTACGGTTACGCCGACGATCACGACGTCACAGCGTCACGAAGAAAGGTCCTCCACAAGTGCTCGACGTGGTGTGAAGCTGTGGCCCGCGCGGCGGAGTTACACCGCCTGCGAGCGCGGCCCCTGCTGCTTGCCGAAGATACTGGAGAGCGCCAGCCACCCGAGCGGCAATACCACCAGCAGGTAGGTCAGGTATTGTCCGTAGACCCCGTCGGGACCGTAGGGCTCGGTCGCCCAGTGGAGCACCTCGCTGTTGGGCAGGACATGGGCCTCGGCGAGCTCGTGGAAGCCCCCGATCAGCAGCTGGACCACGAAGACGAGCAGGAAGATCGCGGTGGTCTGGAAGAAGCGCGCAAGGTTGACGCGGTGCCCGAAGCGTGACCACAGGTAGGCGATGAACGCGGCGACGAGCGTCCCGCCGATCGCGCCGCCGGCGATGTTCATCGCCTTCACCTGGAAGAGGAGCGCGTTCATCAGCATCGCGGTCTCCATCCCCTCGCGCGTGATCATCAGCAGCGTGAAGACGAAGACGCCCCAGAAGGCCCCCGAGCCCGTCTTTTCGGAAGACTCCGCCAGTTTGCCTTCGATTTCCCGCTTCATGTGACGTCCCGCCCGCCACATGTGGACGGTCAGCGAGGCGACCATCAGCGCGGCGACGATGCCCAGGATGCCTTCCCACAGCGCCTGGTTCCTCGCCTTGGCGAGCAGCAGGCCGGCGCCGATCGAGAGGGCAATGGAGGTCGCGATGCCCCAGTGAATGGCTGGAACGAGGGCGCGCCTGCCGGTTTTGCGAAGGTAGGCGAGGCTGATGGCGATAATGAGGAACGCCTCGAGCCCTTCCCTGAGCGTGATGACAAACGCCTGAAGCATAGGTGTCACCAAAGTCTAAAGGGCGAAGTCCGACCAGTCAAGTCGCCTTTCCAGCCGGGTATATTCAGGGCATGACATTCCCCCCTCCGACGAGTCTCGGTCCGATCGCCCTGATCGTCGCGCTGAGCGCTGTTCCGGCCGCTCAGGCGCCCGTCACGCGGCCGTTCGAGGTTGTCGAAAAAACGATTCCCGAACTGCAGGAGGCGATGCGGAGCGGCGCCACGTCTTCCCTTCAGCTGGTGGACAGCTACCTCGCGCGGATCGACGCCTACGACCGCAAGGGACCGCGGATTAATTCCGTCATCGCCCTCAACCCGAAGGCGCGTCAGGAAGCCGCCGCGCTCGATCGCGAACGCGTGACGAAGGGCCCGCGCGGCCCGCTCCACGGCATCCCACTCGTCATCAAGGACAACTTCGACCTGGCAGGCCTGCCGACCACGGCCGGCTCGCTCGCGTTCGCCACGCTCTACCCGGCTGATGACGCGTTCCAGGTCAGGAAGCTGCGCGAGGCGGGCGCGGTGATCCTCGCGAAAACGAACCTGCAGGAGCTGGCGTCCGGCTACGTCACGGTCGGGTCGATGGGCGGTCAGACGAAGAACCCGTACGACCTCGCACGGAACCCCGGCGGGTCGAGCGGAGGCACCGGGGCGGCGGTCGCCGCCAACCTGTCGGCCGCCGGAATGGGCACCGACACCTGCGGCTCGATCCGCACCCCGGCGTCTCACAACGCGCTCGTCGGGCTGCGCAGCACCATGGGCTTGGCCAGCCGCGACGGCGTGTTCCCGATGTCGCATTCGCAGGACATCGCGGGCCCGCTCGCGCGCACGGTCACCGATGTCGCCATCCTGCTCGACGCGACCGCCGGCCCGGACCCCGCCGATCCCGTCACCAGGCTCGGCGAAGGCCGCATCCCGAAAAGCTACCGGGACGCGTTGAAGGCGGACGCCCTGAAGGGCGCCCGGATCGGCGTGCTGCGCGAGCTGTTCGGCGCCGCGCCGGAGGACAACGAAGCCGGCGCCGTCGTCCGCCGCGCGCTCGACGAGCTGAAGCAACAGGGGGCGGAGGTCGTCGACGTCGTGATCCCCGGCTACGACGAGCTCATGACGGGCACCGGCCTTATCGATGCCGAGTTCAAGACGGACATCAACGACTACCTGTCACGCGTGCCGAATCCACCGGCGCAGACGCTGGGGGACGCGATCGACGGTGGTCTGCTCCATGCGGTGATCGATCCCTCGTCACGCCGGAGAAACAGCGTGGCGCAGGACGCCGCGGCGTATCGCCGCACGCAGGCCAGGCGCGAGACGGTCCGGCAGATCGTCTCGAAAACGTTCGAGGACCAGCGGCTCGACGCGATGGCCTATCCCGCGATGCGGCGCAAGCCGGCGCTCATCGGCGAGGGGCAGAGCGGCAGCAACTGTTCGCTCAGCGCGGTCTCCGGACTGCCCGCCGTCTCGGTTCCCGCCGGGGTCACCGCGGACTGGCTACCGATCGGCCTCGAGCTCCTCGGCCGTGCCTTCGACGAAGCGAGGCTGCTCGGGCTTGCCTACGCCTTCGAACACGCGTCGCACGCGCGCACGCCGCCGTTCAGCGCGCCGCCCCTGGTCCACGGCCGCGTGCCGCCGCCGCTCGCGTTCAGCACGCGCGCGCTGATCCCCGGCGAGGCGCCCGGCGCCAGCCTGCGCACGGCGTTCCGCTTCGACCCGCTCACGGGGGAGCTCCGCTACCGGGCCGTCGCGACCGGCGTGCCGGCGACGCGGATGCTGGGCGCCTGGATTCAACCTGGCGGCGCCGGCGAAAAAGGCCCGGTGCTCTATCAGATTCTGAGCCGTGGCGAGCTGCAGGCGACAGGTACCGTCCACATCCCGCCCGCGGAGCACTCGAGGGTGATGGAGGGGCGCTTCTACCTGGCCGCCTACACACTGGGCAGCCCGCGCGGCAATGCCCGGGCGCAACTCGCGATCAGACAGTAAGATTGAACCATGCGCCGAACGCTGACCTTCCTCGTCCTGGTGGTGCTCTCGATGACGGCGACTTCAGCCCAGACCGACTACCTGGCGCGCGCCCGGGCGCTGCACAAGAGCGCGCTGCTCATCGACGGCCACAACGACTATCCGTGGGCGCTGCGCCAGCACGACCCGGCGCGCAACCTGGACACGCTCGATATCAGCCGCTCCCAGCCGTCGATCATGACCGACATCCCGCGGCTCAAGGCCGGTGGCGTCGGCGGGCAGCTGTGGTCGGTGTACGTGCCGGGGGAACTGCAGGGCCAGACCGCGGTCACCGCCACGCTCGAGCAGATCGACATCGTCCATCGGATGGTACGGAAGTACCCGGCGGCGTTCGCGCTCGCGCTCACCGCCGCGGATGTCGAGCGGATTCACAAGACCCGCAAGATTGCCTCCCTGATCGGGATGGAGGGTGGCCATTCGATCGACAACTCCCTGGCCAACCTGCGCATGTTTCACCGCCTGGGCGCGCGCTACATGACCCTGACGCACAACGTCAACACGCCGTGGGCTGACGCGGCGGCCGACACCCCGAAGTCCAACGGGCTGTCCCCGTTCGGCGAGGAGGTGGTGAAGGAGATGAACTGGCTCGGCATGATGGTCGACCTGAGCCACGTGTCTCCGGAGACGATGGAAGACGCCATCCGGGTGTCGCAGGCGCCGGTGATTTTCTCGCACTCGGCGGCGCGCGCGCTGAACGACCATCCGCGCAATGTGCCGGACAACATCCTGCGAATGATGCCGAAGAACGGCGGGGTGGTCATGGTCACCTTCGTGCCGGGCTTCGTCAACGCGAAGGTCAATGCCTGGAACAAGCTGCAGACCGCCGAAGAAACCCGGCTCAAGGCCGGTTCGGCCGATGTGGCCGCCATCAAGGCGGGCGTGGATACGTGGACGGCCGCCCATCCCGCTCCCGCGGCCACCATCCCGGACGTCGCCGACCACGTCGATCACATCCGCAAGGTGGCAGGCATCGATCACATCGGCCTCGGAGGAGACTTCGACGGCATCACCCAGACGGTCACGGATCTCGACAACGTCTCGACCTACCCGCGACTGACCGCCGAGCTCCTGAAGCGCGGCTACAGCGACGCGGACATCAGGAAGATTCTCGGGACGAATCTCCTGCGGGTCATGCGCGAGACTGAGAAGGTCTCGAATCGCCTCCAGTCGGAGCGCGGCCCGTCCACCGCCGTCCAGGCGGCCGCGGCTGCGCCGGCCCAGGGATCCCCGGCTGGGGCCATTGAGATCACCCTGCAGCGCACCCCGTGTTTCGGCACCTGCCCGGAGTACACGGTGACCCTGCGTGACGATGGGACGGTGACGTATTCGGGGCGGCAGTTCGTGCGCGTCGCCGGCGAGCACACCTGGAAGATCGATCCGGGAGCCGTGCGCGCCCTCGCGCGCGAGATGGAAGCGGCCGGCTTCTTCGACCTGGAAGACACCTACACCGCGCGCATCACCGACAACCCGACCACCTACACCACGCTCAAGATCGGCAGTCGTTCGAAGAAGGTGCAGGACTACGTGTCGGGGCCGCCCAGACTGAAGGACATCGAAAAGAAAATCGACGAGGTCTCAGGCGTCGGGAAATACATCGCGCCCGAGGGCAAGCTGCTGGACGTGGTTGACGCCGGAGACGCCGACAGCCTGCGTTCGCTGCTGGCAAACGGCGCCACGGTGAACGTCGCCGACGAGGACGGCGTCACGCTCGTGATGCGCGCCGTGGCCGGCGGCCATGCCGAGACCGTGCGCCTGCTGCTCGCCGCCGGCGCCGACCCAACCGCCAGGGACCGCCACGGCCGCAATGCCGCGGACCGGGCGCGCGATGGACTCGCCGCCGGCGCGCAGAAGCCCTACGACGTCATCCTCCGCCTGCTGACCGACGAGTAGCGGCATCGAGCATCGGGTGTCCGGACGGTGGAAACTGGGAACTGGGGACTGGAACTGATATGTGGCTGGCTTCGGCTCTGGTAATACTGACCATGGTGCAGGCGCCAACGCCGCGGGTTCGGATCGTCGCGATGGGCGACTCCACCACGGCCGGGACGCCGGGGTTCAAGTCGCCGCGCGAGGCGCCGCCGGCCGGCAAGGGTGACGAGACCAGCCAGTATGCCTACTGGCTGATGCAGGGGCATCCCCAGTGGGAGGTCGTCAACCAGGGAATCAACGCGCAGCGCAGCGACGTCATCGCCGCCCGCTTCGAGGCTGACGTCATCGCGCAGAAGCCTGCGATTGTCGTGATCATCGCGGGGGTCAACGATGTCTACCAGGGCCGGCCGGCTCAGCACGTGAAGGA
Source organism: Vicinamibacterales bacterium (assembly GCA_046594705.1). Lineage (GTDB taxonomy): Bacteria > Acidobacteriota > Vicinamibacteria > Vicinamibacterales > 2-12-FULL-66-21 > JAICSD01. The sequence goes on along the minus strand of JBKJRJ010000385.1, from coordinate 735 downwards.
CCAGCTCGCCGCGATGTACCGACAGGCCCATGACGCCGGCATCCGCGTGATTGCCGGCACGATCATCCCCTACAACACCGCGACGGCCGATCAGAACGCCCGGATGCACGACATCAACGACTGGATCCGCGCCCAGGCCCGCGCCGATCCCGGCGTCATTTACGTCGATACCCGCGCCGCCGTGGCCGCACCCGGGGACCCCGACAAGCTGGCGAGCTCTCCCGACGGACTGCACCCCGACGCGGCCGGCTACAGGAAGATGGCCGACGCCATCGCCCCCGCAATTCAGGCCGCATTGAGGTCGAAAGCCGCACGATAGCAGCTGAGAAGCCATCGCGCTGAGCACTTCGCACTTCCCACTTCGCACGTGATCCTGCGTCGGGCCGTGGGCCGGGACAGTGCTAATCTCGCGTCTCACAAGTTCGTTTGCATTCGGCCGGCGATGCATCCCGGCTGGCGGCGTGGCTCGTCGGTCACATACTCCCGGTATGCTCCCTCCTCGCGCCTGGCACCGAGGGCACCTCGGCGCCCTCGGTGCAATAACGAACGAGTGGGACGCGACGTCACCTGGTGGTGATGGTGATCCTGCCCGACAGCACACCCAGCCAGCGCCTCATTGCGCTGCTGAGGATCACCACCACGCAGATCATCATCACCACCGTGACGATCGAGTTCAGGTAGCCCTGGAAGTGTTTCGCGGCATTGGCGCCGATCGCCATCGGGTAGAAGTTGTCG
>JBKJRJ010000346.1:0-6590 GCA_046594705.1 Vicinamibacterales bacterium | reverse complement strand
GGAACGTTTGTTATATTTGCAAGGTTCTGGTTGGCTCTAGGACACCCTATCTAGAGCAGAGACACCGGACAGGCTCCGCTTTTGGTGGATCCCTCGCATCGCGCCCGAACGGGTGCGGCAACTTAAACCGAATAGGGTAAGTCAGTTCCAGGTGCCGGGCCGTGTCATGCGGCTCCTAGGCCTGGAACAATCAAACATCCGAGAAGGGTCTTCCCTTTGTTGGGAATGCTCCTTGTCGTGGTGGTCTTTTTTTTGACGGAGTACCTGTGCCGACGATCAGCCAACTGGTGCGCAAGGGACGCGAGAAGGTCCTGACCAAGACCAAGAGTCCCGCGCTGCAGAACAGCCCGCAGAAGCGCGGCGTCTGCGTCCGCGTGTTCACGCAGACCCCGAAGAAGCCGAACTCGGCGCTGCGCAAGGTTGCGCGGGTGCGGCTGACGAACGGGATCGAGGTCACCACCTACATTCCCGGTGTCGGCCACAACCTCCAGGAGCACTCGCTGGTGCTGATCCGTGGCGGCCGGGTGAAGGATCTCCCGGGCGTGCGTTACCACGTGGTCCGCGGCACGCTCGACGCCGTCGGGGTGCAGGGTCGCAAGCAGGGCCGCTCGAAGTACGGCGCCAAGCGACCGAAGTCGTAGACAACGCCCAGCCGCCAACTCCCGACTCCCCCACAAACGGAGCTGGTCGAGAGGGCGCCCTGGCAGTTGGCAGTTGGTAATTGGGAGTCAGATAAATGCCGCGACGCAGAGAAGTCCCGAAGCGCGAAGTACCACTTGACCCGATCTACAGCAGTTCGCTGGTCACCAAGTTCATCAGCACGCTGATGAGCGACGGCAAGCGCAACACCGCCGAGAAGATCATGTACGCCAGCATGTCGGCGATCCAGGAGAAGACCGGCGACGATCCCCTGAAGGTCTTCAAGAAGGCGATCGAGAACGTCAAGCCGGCGCTGGAAGTGAAGTCGCGGCGGGTCGGCGGCTCGAACTACCAGGTCCCCGTCGAAGTCAACCCGAACCGCCGGCTCTCGCTCAGCATCCGCTGGATCGTCGGTTTCGCGCGCGACCGCGGCGACGGCAAGACGATGCAGGAAAAGCTCGCCAACGAGTTGATGGACGCGGCCAACCTCCGCGGCGGCGCGGTGAAGAAACGCGAAGACGTGCATCGCATGGCCGAAGCCAACAAAGCGTTCGCGCACTACCGCTGGTAAATCATGGCCAGGGAAACATCGCTCGCGAAAACGCGCAACATCGGCATCATGGCGCACATTGATGCCGGCAAGACCACCACGACCGAACGCATCCTGTTCTACACCGGCATCACCTACAAGATCGGTGAAGTGCATGAAGGCACGGCCGTGATGGACTGGATGGAGCAGGAGCAGGAGCGCGGCATCACGATTACCTCCGCCGCGACGACCTGTTTCTGGCGCGAGCACCGCATCAACATCATCGACACGCCCGGCCACGTCGACTTCACCGCCGAAGTGGAGCGCTCGCTGCGTGTCCTCGACGGCGCGGTGGCCGTGTTCGACGCCGTCGCCGGCGTCGAGCCGCAGTCCGAGACCGTCTGGCGTCAGGCCGACAAGTACCGCGTCCCGCGCATCTGCTTCGTCAACAAGATGGACCGCATCGGCGCCGACTTCAAGCGCACGTTCGAGCAGATCACCAGCAAGCTCGGGGGCAACCCCGTCGCCCTGCACCTGCCGATTGGCAGCGAGGATAAGTTCCTCGGCGTCGTCGACCTCATCCGCATGAAGTCGGTGACCTACAAGGACGAGACGATGGGCGCCGATTTCATCATCGGCGACATCCCGGCCGACATGCTGGAAGATGCCAAGCACTTCCGCGAGCAGCTGATCGAGAAGGTCAGCGAGGCCGACGACAAGATTCTCGAGAAGTACCTCCACGGCGAGGAGGTCAGCGAAGAGGAAATCAAGGCGGCGCTGCGCAAGCGCGTGAACACCTCGGTGCACACCACCGGCGACCATGCCGAGCCGGCGTTCGTGCCGGTCATCTGCGGCTCCGCGTTCAAGAACAAGGGCGTCCAGCTGTTGCTCGACGCGGTGGTCGATTTCCTGCCGTCGCCGATTGAAGTGCCGGCGATCAAGGGCTTCGATCCCGACAAGGGCCCCGAGGCCATCGTCGAGCGCCCGGCGGCCGACGATGCGCCGTTCTCGGCGCTCGGTTTCAAGATCATGACCGACCCGTTCGTCGGCCAGCTCACCTTCATCCGCGTCTACTCGGGCGTGCTGCAGGCCGGTTCGACCATCTACAACTCGACCAAGCAGAAGCACGAGCGCATCGGCCGCCTGCTGAAGATGCACGCCAACAAGCGTGAGGAAATCAAGGAAGTCTACGCGGGCGACATCGCGGCCGCGGTCGGGCTGCGGACGGTATCGACCGGCGACACGATTTGCGACGAGAAGAAGCCGATCGTGCTCGAGTCGATGTCGTTCCCGGAGCCGGTCATCTCGCTCGCGATCGAGCCCAAGACCAAGGCCGACCAGGAAAAGCTCGGCCAGGGGCTGGGCAAGCTGATGAACGAGGATCCGACCTTCCGCGTCAAGACGGATCAGGCCACCGGCGAAGTCGTCATCGCCGGCATGGGGGAGCTGCACCTCGAGATCATCGTCGACCGCCTCAAGCGCGAGTTCGGCGTCGAGGCCAGCGTCGGCCGCCCGCAGGTCGCCTATAAGGAAACCCTCACCCGTCCGGCCGACGGCGAGATGAAGTACGCCAAGCAGACCGGCGGCCGTGGTCAGTATGGCCACGTCAAGATTCATCTCTTCCCCGGTGAGCCGGGCACTGGCTACATCTTCGAGAACGAGACCACGCAGGGCTCGATTCCGAAGGAATTCATCAAGCCGATCGACGAAGGCATCAAGGAAGCGCTCACCCGCGGCGTGCTGGCGGGCTACCCGGTGGACGACGTGCGCATCGAGTTGTACGACGGCTCCTACCACGATGTCGACTCGTCGGAAATGGCGTTCAAGATTGCCGGCTCGATGGCGTTCCAGGACGCCGCCAAGAAGGCCAAGCCGGTGCTGCTCGAGCCCGTGATGCGCGTGGAAGTCGTCGTCCCCAAGGAACACATGGGCGACGTCATGGGCAACCTGTCGAGCCGCCGCGGCCAGATCCAGTCGCAGGAGGATCGCGGCGGCACGCAGATCATCAATGCGCGGGTGCCGCTGTCCGAGATGTTCGGCTACGCGACCGACCTCCGTTCGCGCACGCAGGGGCGCGCGACCTACTCCATGCACTTTGATCGATACGAACAGGCACCCAACCACGTCAGCGAAGAAGTGGTGGCGCGGGTGCAGGGCAAGACCTAGTTAGGCTTTGGGCTTTCGGCGAAAGCCAACATTCGGACAGGGAACAGACAGATGGCATCACCTTTTAGCGACAAGATCCGCATCCGCCTCAAGGCCTACGACAGCCGGGTGCTGGACCAGTCGACGACGGAAATCGTGGAGACGGCGCGGCGCACGGGCGCGCGCCTCGCGGGCCCGATCCCGCTGCCGACCGTCAAGAACAAGTGGACCGTGCTGCGCTCGCCCCACGTCGACAAGAAGTCGCGTGAGCAGTTCGAGCTGCGGACGCACAAGCGGCTGATCGACATTTTCGAGCCGACCCCGCAGACGGTGGACGCGCTGATGAAGCTGGACCTGCCGGCCGGGGTGGACGTCGAGATCAAGGCTTTCGGGAAAGAGCATAAATAATTTCCAATCCGCCAACTTGCAACGCCCAAGCAGTGCAACTTGGGAATTGGGAGTGGGGCATTGGACGTTGACAGGATTCTCATGGTTACAGGCATCATCGCTAGAAAACTCGGCATGACCCAGGTCTTCGCGGCCGACGGCAGCGTCACGCCGGCGACCCTCGTGCAGGCCGGTCCGTGCGTCGTGCTGCAGGCCAAGGGCGCGCAGGTCGATGGCTACGAGGCCGTCCAGCTCGGGTTCGTCGAGGACAAGCCGGCGCGCGTCAACAAGGCGCTCGGCGGCCACTACAAGAAGGCCGGCAACGTGCCGCCGACGCGCGTGCGCCGCGAAGTGAAGGTGGCGCCAGCCTCCGGCGATGCCGCGCCGCTCAAGGCCGGCGACCAGGTGCTCGCGAGCGGTGTGTTCACCGACGGCGAGCGGGTCGATGTCATCGGCATCAGCCGCGGCAAAGGTTTTCAGGGCGTGATGAAGCGCCACAACTTCGCCGGCGGCGCGGCGACCCACGGTTCGATGTTCCACCGCGCGCCGGGCTCGATCGGCGCGTCCTCGTTCCCCTCGCGCGTCATCAAGGGGATGCGGGCGGCGGGACGGATGGGCGGCGATCGCGTGACCGTCCGGAACGTGCGGATCGTGCAGGTCGATGGCGGCGACAACGTCATGATCATCCGCGGCGCCGTGCCGGGGGCCCCCGGCACCTACCTCATCGTGCGCAAGGCGATCGCCGCGAAGAAGGAGCCCATCGTCCAGGCCGAGAAGGCCGGCAAGGTCACCGTCGCGAAGAAGCCCGCGGCCAAGAAGCCGGGCAAGAAATAGTGGCCAGTCTCAGCTCGAAGCTGGAAATTGGTAACTGGTAACTGTTATGAAGATTGACATCGTCAACACCAAGAAAGAGACCGTCGGCGCGCTCGAGCTGAAGGACGAGATCTTCGGCGGCCGCGTCAAGACCGATCTGATCTGGGAATCGGTGGTGCAGGAAAACGCGGCGGAGCGCCGCGGCACGCATCACACCAAGAACCGTGCGGCGGTCAGCGGCTCCGGCAAGAAGCCGTGGCGGCAGAAGGGCACCGGCCGCGCCCGCGTCGGCGAAATCCGCAACCCGCTGTGGCGCAAGGGCGGCACCGTGTTCGGCCCGATGCCGCGCAGCTACGAGTACTCGCTGCCGCGCAAGGTCAAGCTCGGCGCGTTGCGCGCGGCGCTGGCGCAGAAGCTGGCCGACGGCACGCTGCTGGTGGTCGACCAGCTGGACGCCGGCTCCGACAAGAAGACCAAGTCGACCGTGGCGATGTTCCGCGCGCTGGGCATCACCGGCAAAGCACTGGTCATCGACGTCAAGCACGACGACGCGTTCACGCTGACCGCGCGCAACATCGCGGGCATCCGGCTGGTGCCGAGCGCCCGGGTCACCGCGCGCGACGTGATGGATACCGATCATGTGGTCGCAACGAAAGAGGCGCTCGAGAAGCTTCAAGAGAGCCTCGGGTAACTGACATGAAACAGACAGACGTGATTCGCCGGCCCCTGATTACCGAGAAGACCACGCTGCTGCGCGAGACCGGGCGCACGCTGGTGTTCGAAGTCGCGCCGCTGGCGACCAAGATCGACGTCAAGCGCGCGGTCGAGAAGCTGTTCGGTGCCAAGGTCGAATCGGTGCGGACGTCGGTGGCGCACGGCAAGATGAAGCGCCAGGGGCGGTTCGTCGGCCAGCGTTCCGACTGGAAGAAGGCCTACGTGAAGCTCCGCGACGGCGAGAAGATCCCAGAGTTCCTGGAAGGCGCATAGAGATCATGCCCATCAGAAAATACAAGCCGACCTCACCGGGGCGGCGGTTCCAGACGGTGCAGACGTTCGACGAGATCACGTCGACCGAGCCGCACAAGCCGCTGGTCCAGCCGCTCAAGCGCACCGGCGGCCGCGACAACCACGGCGAGCTGACCTCGTGGTGGCGCGGCGGCGGCCACAAGCGGAACTACCGCGTCATCGACTTCAAGCGAGACAAGCGCGGCATCCCGGCGACGGTCTCGACCATCGAGTACGACCCGAACCGCTCGGCGCGGATCGCGCTGCTGACCTACGCCGACGGCGAGAAGCGCTACATCCTGCATCCGATCGGCCTGACCGTGGGGACGACAATCGTGGCGGGGGACAACGTCGACATCCTGCCGGGCAATTCGCTGCCACTGAAGAACATCCCGCTGGGCACGCAGGTGCACAACGTGGAGCTGCGGCCCGGCCGCGGCGGCCAGATCGCGCGCAGCGCCGGCTCCGGCGTGCAGGTGGTGGCCAAGGAAGGCGATTACGCCTCGGTCAAGATGCCGTCCGGAGAGATCCGGAAGATCAACGTCGAGTGCTACGCGACGATCGGGCAGGTCGGCAACCTCGACCACGAGAACGTGTCGATCGGAAAAGCGGGCCGCAGCCGCTGGCTCGGGCAGCGTCCGCACGTCCGCGGCGTTGCGATGAACCCGGTCGACCACCCGCTCGGCGGCGGCGAGGGTAAGACCTCGGGCGGCCGTCACCCGGTGACGCCATGGGGCATCCCGACCAAGGGCTACAAGACGCGCAATAACAAGCGCACGGACCGCTTTATCGTGACGCGGAGAACGAAGTAGGGGCGGTTCGCGAACCGCCCACCAGGAACATTATGTCGAGATCACTAAAAAAAGGTCCCTTCGTCGACGTCCCGCTCCTCGAGAAGATCGAGGTGATGAACCGCGGTGGCGACAAGAAGGTCATCAAGACCTGGTCGCGCCGGTCGACGGTCATCCCGGAGATGGTCGGGCACACCATTGCGGTGCACAACGGGCGCAAGTTCATCCCGGTGTACGTGACGGAGAACATGGTCGGGCACAAGCTCGGCGAGTTCGCGCCG
>JBKJRJ010000091.1:0-9359 GCA_046594705.1 Vicinamibacterales bacterium | reverse complement strand
GGAGGCCAATTACTGGCGCGACGCGCGTAATCAATTCGCCATCGTGTATGGTGAACGCTTCACCGCGCCAGGTGCGCAGTGACCACCCGCACCGCACACAGAATTTCTGACACTCCCGAGTGACCCCACCCACACACGTCACTCGGATCCTCGCACGCGCGTACGCTTCCCGGGCCGGCCGAAGGCCGGCCGGCGGCCCTCGTCTGGCAGCCCCGTTCGCCTCCGCGTCTTCGCGTCTCCGCTGTGACGGGTGTGCCGTTGCCTCCGGCCTCTCCGTCGTCTCCGCCTCTGAAACTCCGTCTCCTCCTGTCACCTCATCTGTCGCAGCACCCGGGCCGACTTCAGCTCCTTTTCGAGGTGCAGGTGAATCAGGCGACGGTGGGCCGTTTCGAGCTCCCGCGCCGCTTCAGGTTCGAGGGCGATGCCGGGCAGCAGATCGGGACTGGCGGCCGCGGCGCTCCGCAGGAACCGCAGCGCATCGAGCGAGATTGTCGTCCCGCCGCCGATCGCGCAGCGCACGCAGACGTAGGTCGGCTCACGGGCCGGCATCATCGCGCCCCCGTCGAACGCGCCGCCGCACGCCGGGCAGGATGACAGCTGCGGGTAGACGCCCTGCAGGCGCAACAGCCAGAACTCGAAGTAGCGCGCCAGGCGCTCGGTCGGCACCCCGTCGGCGAACGCATCGATGACCGAGGACCCGAGGCGGTAGAGCCGCTCGTCGGCGTGGCCTTCCGGCGCCCATTCGTCGATCAGCTCGGCGAAGTATTCGGCATGCCCCAGCGCGAAGGCGTTCTCCGCCTGGCGGGCGACGATCGCCAGCGGGCTGCGCTGCGGCTCGATGTAGTTGATGCGGACGAGATCGCGCAGTTCACGCTCGTAGTAGGCCACACCGGCCCGCGTCATCGACTCGAGTGCTCCGCTGTAGCGCGACTTGGCGCGGCGGGCGCCCTTCGCCACGCCGCGCTTCTTGCCCCGATCGCGCGTCAGGAACACCACGATCCGGTCGGACTCGCCGAGCTTGTAGGTGCGCAGGATCAGCGCGTCGGAGGTATAGACCGGCATGGCTGCCCAGCTGATGCTATCCCGACGGTTTCAGGTACTTGATGAAGAGCGTGCCGAGTCCGAGCCACGACGCAAAGCCGAAGACGTCGGTCAGCGTCGTGATGAACACCGACGAGGCGAGCGCCGGATCGACCTTCATCGCGCGCAACGCCAGGGGGATCACGGTGCCGGCGGTGGCCGCGATGAACATGTTGATGATCATGGCGGCGCACAAGATCAGCCCGAGGATCAGATCCCCTTTCCACAGCCACACGATCAGCGCGCCGACGATGCCGCAGGCGATGCCGTTGCCGATCCCGACGGCAGCCTCCTTCAACAGCGCCTGGCGCGAGTTCGCCCAGGTCAGCTCCCCGAGCGCGATGCCGCGAACGATCACCGTCAGCGTCTGGGTGGCGGCGTTGCCCCCCATGCCGGCCACCACCGGCATGAACACCGCGAGCACCGGCAGATCCTTGATGCGCCCCTCGAACAGCGCGACCACCGACGCCGCCAGGAAGGCGGTGAGCAGGTTCACTTCGAGCCAGGGCACCCGCTTGCGCAGCGATTCGAGCGCACTCGAAAACACCCGATCGTCGCCGGCGACGCCGGCCAGGCGGTAGACGTCCTCGGTCGCTTCATCCTTGATGACGTCGATGACGTCGTCCACCGTGATGACGCCGACCAGCTTGTTCTCTTCGTCGACGACCGGAATCGCCAGCAGGTTGTACGACGCGACCAGCCGGGCGACTTCTTCCTGGTCGGTGTCGGTCCGCACGCTGGTCAGGTCGGTCGTCATGATCCGCTTGAGCGGCGTCGGCGGCGGCACCAGCAGCAGCCGCCGCAGGGAGACCACGCCCACCAGATGGCGCCGGGCGTCCACCACGTAGAGATAGAACACCATCTCGACGTCGCGCGCGCCCTGCAGCGTGATGATCGACTCCCCCGCCGTGATGTCTTCCGACAGCGCGAAGACCTTCGGGTTCATGATACGGCCCGCGGTCTGCTCGTCGTACTCGAGCAGGTCGCCGACCTCGTCGCCGGGCCGCTTCTCGATCAGCTCGAGCACGGCGGAGGAGACCGGTTCGGGGAGGTTGTCGATGATCGCGGCCACGTCGTCCGACGGCAGGTCGTGCAACAGGCGGGCGATCTCTTCGGCGGAGCGATCGGCCAGGAGGGCGGCGCCGCCTTCGGGGCCGAGTTCGCTCAAGGCCTCCATCGCGAGCTTGCTGTTGCGCTCGGCGAGCAGCGAGAACGCGGCGTGGCGATCTTTCTCGGTCAGCTCGGTGAAGACTTGCGCGAGGTCGGCGGGATGCTGCTTATGGAGCAGGTTGACGAGGTTCGCGGTGGCGCCGATCCGGATCAGGCGCCGGACGGAATCGAGGACGACGTCAATCTTTCGCTGCGCCATAGAGATCCGCTCAATCTACCACGCGATTGGGCGGATCTTTCAGCCCTAAGTGCCCCGTGCGGGCGGGCACTGCAGGCGGGCCGAGCCGTACGTGGTGGCTGTGGCCTCAGCGCTTGCGCGGCAGGCCGAGGTCGTCAAGCACGCGCTCGTCGTCGCGCCAGTCGGACTTCACCTTGACGCGCAGATCCAGGTAGACCTTGCAGTCCAGCGAGGCCTCGAGCTCCTTGCGCGCTTCGGTGCCGATCTGCTTGATCATCGAACCGGCGCGGCCGATGATGATCGGCTTCTGCGATTCGGTCTCGACCAGGATGGTGCAGTAGACCTTGACCAGCCCGCCGGGGCGATCGGGCTCGTCGTACTGATCGACGATCACCGCCGTGGAGAACGGCAGCTCGTCACGGGTGTGGTGCAGCACCTTCTCGCGGATGGTCTCGGAGACGAGCACCCGCTGCGGCTGGTCGGTGAGGTAATCCTCAGGGTAGAGCGGCGGCCCTTCCGGCATCTTCTCGAGCAGGAGCCGCTCCAGCGTGTCGACGCCGTCGCCGGTCGCGGCGGAGACCGGGACGATGTCGGTGAACTCGCGCCACTGGCGCAGCTGCTCGATCACCGGCAGCAGCCTGGCCTTCGCCACCAGGTCGATCTTGTTGAGCACCAGCACGACCGGGATGGTGACGTCCGTCAGCAGCTTCGATACGTAGTGATCACCGTGGCCGGGCCGGGTGGCGGCGTCGTGGACCAGCATCACGGCATCCACCTCGCGCAGGGTCTCGACTGCCGCATCGACCATCCGCACGTTCATCCGGTGCAGCGGGCGGTGGATCCCGGGAGTGTCGACGAACATGATCTGCCCCGACGACGCGCCCAGCGGGTGCTCCGGCGACGCCGGCACCTCGGGATAATTTTTGGCGCCGAGGATCCGCGTCCTGGTCGTCTGCGGCTTGTCCGACACGATGGCGATTTTCTCGCCGATCATCCGGTTCAGCAGCGTCGACTTGCCGGCGTTCGGGCGGCCGATGATGGCGACGTAACCGGCTCTCATCGCTGAGCCCCGGCGAAGCGGCGGTCCGGACGCGGCGTGCGGGCAGTGGCATGCATGGTGATGGGCTCAGGGCGTCAGGATGTCGAGGGGCTTGCGGATGCGAACCTTGTGGATCCGGCGGCGCTCCGCCTCCATGACCTCGACCTGGAGGCCGTCGAGCTCGAACGTCTCGCCCACCACCGGGACGCGGCCGAGACGGGTGAGGATGTAGCCGCCCACGGTCTCGAATCCTTCCGATTCGACATGGAGGTCGAGACGCTCCAGGAAGTCGTCGAAACTGACCTTGGCGCTGAACACATACGACCCGCTGCCCTCCTCCACCACGGGCTCCGACTCGACGTCGTCCTCGTCCCGGATCTCGCCGACGATCTCCTCCAGCAGGTCCTCGATGGTGACCAGGCCGGCCGTGCCGCCGTACTCGTCCACGACGATCGCCATCTGCACCTGCTTGCGCTGGAACTCCTTCAGCAGCTCCGGCACGCGCTTGGTTTCCGGCACGAAGGTGGCGGGCCTGATGAGCGGAGCGATCGGCCGGTCGTCGGAGGTGGTGGCGTCCACCTTCAGCAGATCCTTGACGCGGACGATCCCGAGGATGTGGTCGAGGTTCTCCTGGTAGACCGGGAATCGCGAGTACTCCTGGTCGCGGAACAGCGCGCGCAGCTGCGACACCGTGGTGTCGGCCTGGATCGCCACGATGTCGGGGCGCGGCGTCATCACTTCGCGGGCCAGGGTGTCGCCGAAATCGACGATCGACTGCAGCAGACGGCGCTCGTCGCGCTCGATCCGCCCCTGCTCTTCGCCCGCTTCGAGGTAGGCGTGCGCGGCCTCCCCCTGCTCGGCTTCGCTGTCTTCCTGCGCCGTGATCAGCCGCTCCGGGCGGCCGCTCGTCAACAGGCGGACGAGGCCGCCGCACAGCGGCGACATGGCGCGCGCGATCACGCCGAACGACGGCAGCAGGACGGCGAGCACGGCCTCAGGATTGCGCCGGACGATCAGCGACGGAATCAGATGCTCGCAGACGATGATGTAGACGGCGACGCACGCGAGCAGCGTGGCGAGCGACGCGAACGTCAGCCCCGAGCGTCCGGTCACCACGGCGAGCAGCACCGTCGCGAGCGAGAAAATCAGCCCGAGCAGCAGCCGGGCGGGCACGAACAGCTGGATCGGATCGTCGAGATAGAACCCCAGCCGGTCGTCGCGGCCGCGCTCCGCCATCAGGCGCAGCGACAGCTTCATCAGGGCGCTGAAGGCGGTCTCGATGGTCCCGACGTAGACCGCCGCCATGGCAAGCAGGAAGAGCGTCAGCGGAATCATGTGGGTCGCCGGCCCGTCGAACGGCGCGGCCGCGAGCGTGTCGCGCGCTCGATGAGGCCGGCGCCAAGCGCGCCCTTCGCGCGCAGCCGGCCCTCGATCCGGGCCATCCGGCCCCGGTCGGCCGGGTCGTGGTGATCGTAACCCAGGAGGTGGAGGAGGCCGTGGAGGGCGAGGACCTTCAGCTCGGCCCCGTAGGAGTGGCCGGCCTCGCGCCCCTGCCGTCTTGCCACGCCGGCCGCGATGACGATGTCACCCAGATGCTCAGGCGCGTGAATGGCTGGCCCCGCCGACGCCGCCGTGCGGCGAAGGCGGCAGTCGGACGGAAAACTCAGCACGTCGGTCGCCTGATCCTGGCGGCGGAACTGCCGGTTCAGCGCGCGGATGCGCGCGTCGGAGACGATCGCGAGGGCGACGTCGCCCCGCGCGCGCGGAGGCGCGACGCCGATCAGCCAGGCCGCCAAGCCCGGAGCCCGCACCGCGGTTCCGCGCCCGTCCGTGACGGTCACGCGGAGCCGCGGCCTACGACCGGGTTCCACCGAACGCTTCGTAGGCCTTGACGATCTGCTGGACAAGCGTGTGGCGCACCACGTCCTTATCGTCGAAGTGCACGAACGAAATGCCGTCGACGTTGCCCACCACCTTCATCGCCTCGACCAGCCCCGAGGTGCGGCCGATCGGCAGATCGATCTGCGTGACGTCGCCGGTGATGACCGCCTTGGAGCCGAAGCCCAGGCGGGTGAGGAACATCTTCATCTGCTCCGAGGTGGTGTTCTGCGCCTCGTCGAGGATCACGAAGGCGTCGTTCAGCGTGCGGCCGCGCATGAACGCGATCGGGGCCACTTCGATCGTCCCGCGCTCGAGCAGCCGCTCGGCCCGTTCGGTTTCGATCATGTCGTAGAGCGCGTCGTAGAGCGGCCGCAGGTAGGGGTTGACCTTTTCCTGCAGGTCGCCCGGCAGGAAGCCCAGCTTCTCCCCCGCTTCGACCGCCGGACGCGCCAGGATGATGCGGCTGACCCGCTTGGCCAGCAGGAACGACACCGCCTGCGCCATCGCCAGGTAGGTCTTGCCGGTGCCCGCTGGGCCGATGCCGAACACGATGTCGTGCTGCTCGATCGCGTCGAGGTAGCGTTTCTGCGTGATGCTCTTCGGCACCACCTGGCGCTTGCCGGCGGATTTCCCGGCCGAGCGCAGGAAATAATCGGACAGCTCGACGGTCTCGTCCTGCGAGACCAGCTGCGCCGCGGTCTTCACGTCGCCCTTCGCGAGGCGATAGCCGCCGCGCAGCAGGGTCGCGAGCTGGTCGAGCACCTTCTCGGTGCGCGCCACGTCAGCGGGCTCCCCTTCGACGATCAGCTCCTTGCCGGCCGTGCGAATGCGGACGCCAAACTGCGTTTCCAGCTGTTTGAGGTTCTCGTCGTAGGTTCCAAACAATGACTCAGCCCCGTCCTCGGGGATCTGAACCTTGCGCATCACGGAAGTTGGAATGGAGGTAACTCCTTCAATGGCAGCGAATTAACCTTTGAAAAGTGTAACACGCCGGGTCACGACGTGCGGATGTGCAGCTCCTTGAGCTGTTTCGGGTCCACCGTCGAGGGGGCGCCCGACATCAGGTCCGCGGCCTGGGCGGTCTTCGGGAAGGCGATGACCTCGCGGATCGACTGCTCCCCGGCGAGGATGGCGACGATGCGATCGAGCCCGAGCGCGATGCCGCCGTGCGGCGGCGTGCCGAACTCGAGCGCGTCGACGAAGAACCCGAACCGGGCCTTGGCTTCCTCGTCCGACATCCCGAGCAGCTTGAACACCAGCTTCTGGAGGCGCTGATCGTGGATGCGGATGCTGCCGCCGCCGATCTCGCTGCCGTTGAGCACCAGGTCGTAGGCACGGGCGCGCACGCTGCCGGGATCCGACTCGAGCCGAGCCGCGTCGGACTCGAGTGGGGCCGTAAAGGGATGGTGCATGAACTCCCACCGCTTCTCATCGTCCTGCCAGTCGAACATCGGGAAGTCCACGACCCAGAGGAACTCGAAGCGGTTGGCGTCGAGCAGGTTCTCGCGCTTGGCGATGTTGAGGCGGAGCTGGCCGAGCATCCGCGCGGTCGGGCCATGCGTGCCCGCGGCCAGCAGCAGTAAATCGGTGGGGCCGGCACCGGCCAGCTCGAGGGCGGCGCGAATGGCCGCCTCCCCCGCCGCCTTGAGCGCCGGGCTCTGCACGCTCCCCTCGGTGTGGCGCGCCCACACCAGGCCGGCGGCGCCGAGCTGCTTCGCTTCGTCAATCAGGCTATCGAGATCCTTGCGCGAGTAACGGGCGCCATTCGGCACCACGAATCCGCGCACGTCTCCGCCGGCCTCGATCGCGCTCCGGAACACCGAGAAGGTGGACGCGGCGAACGGAGCCGACAGGTTCTTGAGCTCCATCCCCGGACGCAGGTCGGGCTTGTCGGAGCCGAAGCGCGCGAGCGCCTCGGAGTACGGCATCCGCGGAAACGTCGCGGGCGCCTGGCGGCCAACCAGCGCCATCAGACGGCCCATCAGCGGCTCGAGCGTGGCGAACACCAGCTCCTCGGTCGCGAAGCAGATCTCGAGATCGACCTGGGTGAACTCCGGCTGGCGATCGGCGCGGAGGTCCTCGTCGCGGAAGCACTTGGCGATCTGGAAGTAGCGGTCCATCCCGGCAATCATCAGGATCTGCTTGAAGAGCTGGGGTGACTGGGGCAGCGCGAAAAACTCTCCCGGGTGCACGCGGCTCGGCACGAGATAGTCGCGCGCCCCCTCGGGCGTGGACTTGGTCAGGATCGGCGTCTCGATTTCGAGGAAATGGTGCTCGTCGAAATACCGCCGCACCTCGAACGTCGTCTTGTGGCGCAGGATCATGTTCTGCTGCAGCCGCTGGCGGCGGAGGTCGAGATACCGGTAGCGCAGCCGCATCTCTTCCGAGACCGGGGTGTCCTCATTGATCGGGAACGGCGGCGTCTTCGCGTCATTGAGCAGCCGGATGTCCACCGCCGCCACTTCGATCTCGCCGGTCTTGATCTTGGGGTTGATCGCGTCCTTGCCGCGCAAATCCACGCGGCCGGTGATGCCGACCACGAACTCGGGGCGCAGGCGCTTCGCAACCTCCGACAGCGCCTCGTCGCGGACCACCACCTGAGTGATGCCGTAGCGATCGCGGAGGTCGAAGAACATCACGCCGCCGAGATCCCGGACGCGATGCACCCAGGCGAGCAGGACGACGGTCTGGCCGGCGTCGGCCGCGCCCAGCTCTCCGCAGGTGTGGGTGCGCGCAAGGGATCCGAGAGGTTGTACGTTCATGGTTCCTGGAGGTTGGAGGTTGGGGCCTGAAGGTTGGCGGCTGGCGGTTGGCGGACGGGGGTCAGCGCCGCCGCGACAGTCGCTCGCGGCAGCCGCGTCTGTTCGCCGGTCGCCAGGTTCTTGACGTTCACGGTGCCGCCCTTGAGTTCGTCATGGCCGATCACGGTGACGAAGCGCGCTTTCCGGACGTCGGCATACTTGAAAGCCTTGCCCAGGTCCTTGCCGTTGCGCAGCGAGTCGGGATAGATCTCGACGCGCAGGCCCGCGGCGCGCAGGTCGGCCGCGAGCCGGAGGGACTCGGCCGCCAGGCTGTCCTCGAAGATCGTGACCAGGACGTCGGCGCCGGCCCCGGCCAGCTTACCCTCGAACATGTTCCGCTCGGCCATGACGACGAGAATGCGCTCGAGACCCAGCGAGAATCCGCACGCCGGAATCTGCTCCCCCGAGAACATCCCGATCAGGCCGTCGTAGCGTCCGCCGCCGCCAAGGCTGCCGGCCAGGTCGGAGACGGCGATTTCCATAATCGCGCCAGTGTAATAGGACAGGCCGCGCGCCAGCCGCGGCGTGAACCGCAGGTGTCCCTTCGCGGGCGTCGCCGCCGCCAGATCCATGATCCGCGCAAGGTTCGACCACGCCGCCACGCCGTCGTCCGACTGCCCCACCAGCGCATCGAGCGCGCCCCTGTCTTCGAACGCCCGAAGACAGCTGTCGGCGGCCGCCGCCGCGATGCCGCGCCCGACCATATCCGCGGCGACCTTGTCGCGCCCAATCTTGTCGAGCTTGTCGATCGCGACGAGCGCGTCGGCATGGCGGACGGGCTCGATCTGCGCTGCCGTCAGCAGCGCGGTGAGCAGCTGGCGATGATTGAGCTGGACGACGAAATCGGCGAAGCCGAGCGTCTGCAGCACTTCGCTGACCGCCGCCACCATCTCGACTTCGACCACCGGCGACGTCGATCCGATGGCGTCCACGTCGCACTGATAGAACTCCCGAAAGCGGCCGCGCGCCGGCCGGTCGGCGCGCCACACCGGCTGGATCTGGTATCGCTTGAAAAACCTCGGCAGCGTGCCGCGGTTGTCGGCCACGACGCGGGCCAGCGGTACGGTCAGGTCGTAGCGCAGCGCGAGGTCGGTCTCGCCGGTCGAGGCTCCCTCGCCGCGCCGCAGCACCTTGTAAATGAGTTGGTTGCCTTCTTCGCCGTACTTGCCGGTCAGCGTCTCGATGTTTTCGAGCGCCGGCGTCTCGAGCG
>JBKJRJ010000047.1:0-12960 GCA_046594705.1 Vicinamibacterales bacterium | reverse complement strand
CGATCCGTCGAGCCCCGAGATGACCCTGAAGGTGGGAGATCTCGACTCGCCCACCGTCAAGACGCTCTTCAAGACCACGACGCGGGTGCAGTACGCCGAGCCCGGGTACCTGCTGTTTGTCCGGGAGCGTACCCTGGTCGCGCAGAAGTTCGACCCGCGGTCGCTGACGCTGCAAGGTGAGCCGGTGCCCGTCGGGGAGGACCTGGTGCCCGGCGCTTTCGGTCTCGCCTCCTTCTCCGTGTCCAGGAACGGGGTCCTCGTGTTCCGTGGCGGCGAGCAGCTCGGCTCGCGCCTGGTGTGGGTCGATCGGAGCGGCAACGAGACCCCCGCCCTGAGCGCCACGGCCGAGTACGCCAACACGTCGGTCTCGCCCGATGGCGCGCGCCTCGTCTACGACGTCACGGATAGCGCCGCGAGCCACACCGACATCTGGATCCGCGACCTGGTGCGTGGCGTGTCGTCGCGGTTCACGTTCGATCCGGCCGTTGAGAGCACCCCCCTGTGGTCGCCGGACGGACGGCGCATTGTCTACACGTCGAAGGCGAAAGGGCGGGGCGACCTGTACGTCAAGGATGTGTCCGGGACCAAGGACGCCGAGCCGCTGCTGGTGAACGCCGACGAGAAGTACGTCTCGGACTGGTCGCCGGACGGCCGCGTTCTCCTGTATACGAGCCGGAGCGAGGGCACGACGTGGGACATCTGGGCCATGCCCGTAGCCGGGGATCGGAAGCCCTTCCCGGTCGTCAAGACGAAGTTCGCCGAGTTGTGGGCGACCTTCTCCCCCGACGGCCGCTACGTCGCGTACCAGTCCAATGAATCCGGCAAAGGGGAGATCTACGTCCAGGACTTCCCTGACGCCCATAACAAGTGGCAAGTGTCCAGCGAGGGCGGCAGCGAGCCGTTCTGGCGCCGGGACGGGCGGGAGCTGTTTTATCGTGCGGGATCGCGGGTGATGGCCGTTCCCGTGAAGACGGGCGCCGCGTTCGAGGCGGGCAACCCCGCGCCACTCTTCCAGACGCGGTTCGCGACGATCACGGCCCGCGCGCGCTATCGTCCGGCGCCGGACGGGCAGCGCTTCCTCGTGATCGCGCCGATCGCCCGCGACGCCGAGAAGCCGGCCGCGGTCGTCCTCAACTGGACGTCGGCGCTGAAGCGCTGAGGCGCCTTGCACCAGCGTTATCGCCTTAGACCGATGTCTCTTCCCACCCTCGGACCGAATACAGCAACGGTTTGGTCCAGAGACTTTCGAGACCTTCCAGGATGTCAGACGCCCAGTTGAAGACGTTCCGTCCTGCGACAACCTTCCGCATGGCCTGCATGCGCCTCATCTGCTCTTCGCTCGTCATGGCGATGGCGGTGGCGAGGGCCGCGGCGAAGGCATCGATATCGTAGGGATTGATGATCACCGCGTCCTCGAGCTCCTGTGCGGCACCCGCCAGCGCGCTGAGCACCAGCACGCCGCGCTCGTCGTCCCTCGCCGCGACGAACTCCTTGGCTACGAGGTTCATCCCGTCGTGCAGCGAACTGACAATACAGAAGTGGGCGAGACGATAGAGTGCGACCAGGCTGAACGCCCCGAGTGGCGTCGTGTAGTAGGACACCACGGGCGCGCCGCCGGGCACGGCGTAGCGTGCATTGATCGCGGCGATCCGCTGTTCGATTTCCGCCTCAATCGCCGCATAACTCTGCAGGTCCGAACGCGACGGCACGCCAATCTGGACGAATGTCAACCTGCCCCGGAGATCCGGGCGCTGCGCCATGAGCGCGTCAAGGGCGTCGAGGCGCTCAGGGATGCCCTTGGTGTAGTCGAGACGATCGACGCCGAGCCCGATGATGTCGGCCTTCAGCCCAAGCAGCTCGCGCAGGCGCTGCTGTTCCTGCGGCAGCGCCGGGTCAGTCGCGAAACCCTGCATGCGGTCGTAGTCGACGCCGATCGGCACCGCGACGACCGTGCAGGAGCGTCCGCCGAATCGGACGCGCGACGACTCGATCTCCACTTCGGCGTGTAGCTCCTCTTCAGCGGCCATCAGGAAATTACGCCGGTCCCGTTCCAGTTGAAAGGCGATCAGATCGTTGGCCAGCAGCCCCGCGACCAGCTCGCGACGCCACGGACAGATCCGGAGGCGATCGGGATAAGGCCAGGGAATGTGCCAGAAGAGGGCGGTGCGCGTGTCGGGTCGCAGCGCCCGCAACGCGGGCGCCACCAGCGCCAGGTGATAGTCCTGGATGAATACCGGCGACTCGGACGCCCCGAGTTCCGCATGGATAGCGGCGGCGAAGCGGGCGTTGATGTCCTGGTAGGCGACCCAATCCTCGGTCCGAAACTTTGGCCGCACGTCGACCACATGGCACAGTGGCCACAGGCCCTCATTCGCGAAGCCTCCGTAGTAGGCGGAAAACGTCGGCTCCTCGAGCCACAGACGCCGAAGCTCGTAGGATGGGCTCTCGGGCGGGACCCGCACCTTGTCGGACGCGTCGACCACTGAACGGTCTGCCGGGCCGGCCCCGTGGGCGATCCACACGCCACCCCGTTCGCGCATCAGGGCGTCGAGCGCGACCGCGACACCGCCCGTCGCCGCTTTGACTTCAATATCGCCGTCCTCATTCCGGCTGTGAAGGTAGGGTTCGCGGTTGGACACGACCACAAGAGGACGAGGCACGTGCGCCTCGAGTTCGCCGGCCTGCGCCAGCGCGCGGCGAAACACGATCGGTCCCACCAGCTCGTGGATGGCGATCGACGCGACCAGCAGCAGCTGCATCTGGTTGCCCCACCCTGGAAACTCGGAGGCGACGACCGAGGCAAATCCCAGGGTGATCCCCGCCTGAGACACCAGTCCCGTCCAGGCTTGCTTCCCGATCGGCTCGGGCCGCCCGGAGAGCCTGACGCCGGCCTCGACGCCCAGCCTGATGAATCCGAGGCGGAACGCGGACAAGGCCACTGCGCTGAGTCCGATCGTGGCCAACGCGTCGAGGCGAAGCGATGCCCCCACCGCCACGAAGAAGACCACCAGCACGGGCGGCGCGCCCCGACGGACAGCGGCCCGCAGCGAGTCTCCTTGCGCGACCGCCAGGTTCTCAATGACCACGCCCGCGGCGAGCGCGGCCAGCAACGGTTGCAGTTGCTGCGTCGTGCCAACCTGACTCAGCACCGCGCACACCGCCAGTAGCACCAGCGTGACCTCTCGACCGATGTAGCGCATGTAGAGGGCAAACAGCACGCCGATGAGCACGCCAAACGCGACGGCGCCGCCAATCTCCCAGGCGAGTCGCGCCAGCACGACCACACCGTGGGCCTCGGCGGAGTCGAACACGACACGCGCCAGCTGCATCGACACCGCGAACAGCACGAGCACGACGAGATCGGCGAGCACGACCATCGCGAGGACCGTGTCGCTCAGCCGCCCGCGTGCGCCCGAATCCGCGACCACCGCCGCCGTCATCGTCGGTGAGAACGAGACGGCCATGACCACCAGCAACGCCAGCATGACCAGCCGTTGGGAGCCGACGGCATCGGGCGCGATGGGCAACCAGGGCCAGACGAGCCACGTCACGGCGGACAGACCGATCGCGGCCACGATGAGGGTCGTCGCCGTCATGCGCATGATCGCCGCGAGTCGGGGCCTGAGGCGGTCGACGCTCAACGTCAGGCCTGCGATGAGCGCGATCAGCGTCGTGGCGAGGCCGGTGACCACTTGAAGCTGCGCGGCCATCGATTCGGTGATCAGGTTGCCGAGGGCTGGTCCGACGACGACACCGAACAAAAGATACCCCGTCACGCGTGGAAGACGGAACCGTCGCAGGGCGTCACCCGTGACCGACGCCCCCATCAGCGCGAACCCGAGTGCCAGCGCCGTCGCGGCCGAACCGGCCGCTGCCGGCATGCGGAGTTCGCGTACCGAGGCCATTGCGCCGACAACCAAGGCGAGCGCCAGCAGACGCCTCATTCGGCCACACGCTCAGGTGATAGAAGAATCGCGACGAACTCGGACCCGATCGTGCCGGCGACGACGGCCGCCAGCAGGAGCGACGCGTCTGGGCCGACGACGCCGGCGACGTTGAGGGCAAAGGCCACGCCGAAGACGCCGGGCGGGAGCAGGTAGAGTCCGAGATTTCGAGGCACGCGGAGGTCTACGGCCCGCCTGGCCACCAGGCCGCCACCCAGTTTGCCCAAGGTGCGGATCACGACGTATCCGGCCCCGAGTGCGACGGAGGCGGGCGACAGATCCGCGCGCGCGCCCGCGACCAGCAGCACGAGCACGAGGAGAGGGTGCTGCACGAACAGCACGTCCCGAGTGATCGTGTCGCGCGGGTGCCGTCCCGCGTACCGCCAGCACACCCCGGCGACCAGTCCGCCGAAGAGCGCCGACAAGGCAAGCGCGTCCGACACCCCGCCGACGAGGAGCAGCGCCGCAAGGCCCAGCACGCGCTCTTCGGTGTCAGACGAGGCTGTCGTCAACAGCAACCATGCGGCGGCGGCGAGCGCCAGCGTGACGCCGCCGCCCTGCGCCACCAGCACCAGCGCGCCGTACGATGAGCCCGCGTGGAGCCACGCCAGCAGCAACCCGCCCGCGACGATCGGGAGCAGGACGCCGAACTCACGAACGCCGGCGCCGGTCGGCCGCGAGTCCAGGGGAGCGCCCGCCGGCAGCGTCAGTGACGTCGCCGCGCAGATCCCGCTGGCCACGACCAGAATCCGAAAGGCCGGGGCGACCGACGACATCGCGGCGACCGCGATCATGCCGAGCCCGGCGGATACCACCAGCACGGTCGTGGCGGACTCGAGACACGCGGCGCCGAAGAGACGCCAGCGACCGGTTCGACGACCATCCCCGCTCAACCCAGCGAGCACGCCCAACGCCGCGAGCGCGACGGGGACGACCCGATCGAGCGACGACAGCGCGCCTCCCGACAGCAGGTTGATGCCCTGAGGGCCGAGCGCGACGCCTGCCAGGAGGAGGAGGGCGACAGGCGCCGACGTCGGCGACCATTCGAACAACCGGCGCCACCTCCGCGATCCGTACCCCGACGGGCTCGGAGCAGACGCCAGCGCCTCGACCACGGCGCCGTAGACGGGCTGATCACGAAGGCCGAACGGATCTCCGGCTGGAAGGGTCATCGCTGCAGTGTCGCCACATGGTGGGCGTCGCCTCGTGTGACCGCAATCATCACACCTTGACCCTGGGGAGCGGCGCTGAAGGAACGCATCACCTGCGTCGGCGTCGGGGCCTGAATCGCGTCGATGCGGGTGATCATGTCTTCGACCTCGAGCCCGGCCCGATCCCCGGCGGACCCGCGTTCGACGCGGATCACTTCAGCGCCGATCCCCGTCCGCCCGCGCAGCGTGAGACCGAGTGACGGGCTGACCGGGTCCGCCGCGACCCCGCTCGCCACCAGCACCGCATCCCGGATCTCACCACGCGTGCGGACGCGGAGCGTCAGCGTCTCGCCGACGGACAGGCGGGCCACGAGAGCCTGCCATTGCCGGCGAGTCGTGAGGGGGCGGCCGTCGGCCGCTTCGATGACGTCCCCGACCGTCAGATGCCCCGAAGCGGCACCACTCCGTGCAACCCAGGTGACGACCACGCCGACGGAGGCGCCCGTCACGGAGGCCACCGGCTCCGTCAATGCCTGCACGTCGATGCCAATGGTCCCGACGGGCGTTCTGGGCCTGGCCAACAGACGATCGGCTTCGGCGACCAGCATCGCACCGGGCACAATGACACGCTCGGCGCCGGTCCCGATGACCATGCCGACGAGTTCGGCGTCGCTGGTGAACAGAAATGATCCCGGCGCCAGATCGCTGTGCGCCGGCGCCGTCCAGACATCCTCAGACCATAAGGGACTGGCGATCTGATCCAGCGATCCCACAAAAACCGGGCGCAGCGGCACCCCTGTCGGTGACACGTCACTGGCGATCACGTAGCGCGGTTGCTGAAGCCGGCGTGGCGTCCACAGCACCGGAGGGGAGCCGCGCGCAGGGCTCCGGACACCCACCACGGCCAGGCCGGAAGCGGGATCGCGGGCGAGGACGCTGGCGTCATCGAAGAGCGCACCGGTCGGAAGGAGGGCCACCGCGACGTCGTCGCGGAATCTCAGCGCCGCGATTCGGCCTGACGCCGGCGGCGAGCCGAGTAGCGCGGACGGGGGAGGATCCAGCGCGAACAGAAGCGGTTCCAGGCGAGGCTGCAGTTGCGCGATCTCTGCTGCGAGATCCTCATACCGTGGACCGCTGGTCAGCTGGCCGAGGACTGCCGGGATGGGATTCGGGGTCGCAGGAAGATCCTGGAATCTGAAACGAGCCAGTAGCCACAATGCCGCCACCGCCAGCACGCCTGCCGTCAGCAGCCGCCGCGTTTCGCGGGTGACTCGAGGTCGATAGGGGGTGTTGGGCTCCACGTGATTCCGGCCTTCATCTACCGTCGTCGGCGACGCGCGGGGTTTGGTTTGGCGACCCGGCGAGCAGGGCGTGTGCGCGGCGCAGATGCCGTATCGTCACCTCGGTCCAATTGGCGTGTCAGCTCGCTGAGCACGACCCGCGCGCCGTGGAGGTCGCGTGTGGCGGTGGCGAGGAGCCTTCGCTGCACTGCGGCCTCGATCGTGCCAGGCGTGTCGCGGTTGCATCGTAGTCAAAGGCCAGTAGCACGTTCGACCAGGCGAACATCTCAAGCAGGTCGCGATTAGGACGTGCGAATAGGTATGTCAAGGTCCCGTCGCACGTGACACGCGATGCCACCGGCGCCTCAAGCCTAAGCAATAACTGATTGCAGCGCAAACTATTTCCTCCCGTTCCACGAGGTCGAATCGCTTGCGCCCCTCACCCGATCCGCTCGCGATCGAGTCGTGCGGCGCCTGCGCTGAGCACGGCTGTTTCGATTGCACCTGCCGCCCTCCGGCGGACCCATGAGCTGGGGGTGTACTGCGGTGCTCATCGTGCGTCTATGTGGTAGAACGTTACGAGGAGGCTCCATGGAGCGCGACGTCGTGTGTGGGATGCAGGTCGACCCGGCGAAGGCGGCTGGCACGAGCGAATACAACGGCAAGACGTACTACTTCTGCTCGACGGGTTGCAAGACCAAGTTCGACGCGAACCCCAAGCAGTACGCGGAGTAACGGAAATCGCCGGGCCGGCGGCAACGCCGACTCGGCGCTCATTCCTCTGCACACCGGCAACGCCGTCGGCGAGCAGTCTGGAGGCACTCGCGTCAGCGCGGGGCTTCGATTCTGGTTCTCTAGAGGCAACACTTGAAGGCTGCGGCGAGCGCCCTCGCGCGGCTTCATGACCGAACAAGGTGAAGGCCACCGTCAATGGAGAGGTGCGAATGAACAAATACGGACAGTTTGCCGCCATGGTCGTGACGTCGACCGTCGTCATGTTCGGACTCATGTATCTGAACACGTATCAAGTCGACCACGTGTTCTTCAGTCAGACTCGGGCCTACATGGCGCTGGTGATGGGAGCGACCATGGCGGTCATCATGTTGGGATTCATGCTGAACATGTACCCCAACCGGCGTCTGAACGTCGGCATCCTCGCCGCCAGCACGGTCGTATTCGCGGTCGCCCTCTGGCTGGTCCGCAGCCAGGCGACGGTCGCCGACGTCGCCTACATGCAGGCCATGATTCCGCACCATTCGATCGCGATCCTGACCAGCGAACGCGCCCACCTCTCGGATCCACGTGTTCGGAAGCTCGCTGACGGAATCATCGAGGCCCAACGCAGGGAGATTGCGGAGATGAAGGTCCTTATTACGGACCTGAACGGCAAACAATAGGGTTCCACTGCCGCGATGTCGCGGAGTTCTGTCCCCACGAGTGTCCTCGCTTGTTCGGCCCACCAGACGCCGCGCCGCGTCGCCGACGCTGTGCAATCGGGAACATCCGATCGAACGCAGTGGGTGTACTCTCAAATGGCTGGCTATACGCTCAACGTTCTGTTGAACCCAACTCTCAGCTCAGGAGAAATCTTCCCATGGCACGATTCGAACTCTTCACAAGCGCGCTCGCGATCGGCGCGCTGATCGCTGTGACCCAACCCGCTTACGCTCAGTCGGCTCCGGCACCCCCTGTCGCGCAACAACAGCCGGACCATCAGGAGCACCGTCCAGTGGCTGAGCTGGCGCCAGGGGCGAAGGCGCAAGAGACCCAGATGATGGCCATGCAGCAGAAGATGATGGCCAACATGAAGGCGGCGGACGCCACGCTCGATGCGCTGGTGGCGAAGATGAACGGCGCTGAGAGCGGCGCGAAGGTTGACGCGATCGCGGAGTTGCTGAAGACGATGGTGCAGCAGCAGAGGACGATGCACGACGGGATGATGCAGATGCAGGGCCAGATGATGATGAAGATGCACAGCCAGAAGACGATGCCAAAAGGTGCGGCACCCAAGCCCGCGAATCGATGACGAGCGGCCCAGAAGGAGAATGCCGATGAGTACGAACACCGACACCAACACCAACACCAACACGACGGTCGTCATCGTCGTCGTCGCTCTTGTCATCGTCGTCGCACTGTTCCTCGTCTTCGGTGGGGGCGCGATGAATGGATGGGGAGGCATGATGGGGCGCGGAGGGATGGGCGGGCGGTGAGTCGTCGAGTCGCCCGGGGCGCTCGCGTGATCGCGGGTGGCCGGCTCCTGGCGAGGTGATTCATCAGCAGTGCCGCACACACGACGAGACCGCCGCCCTGGCCTGCCGTCGGTTCAATCCAATCGACGCGTCGCACATGGGCCGGGCCATCCCGTGAACGGACGGCGCGACGCAGTGCCGGTCACGAGCTGTGCACAACAGCACAGCCGCCGTGGATGGTACGTCCTACGATCGACGGCCTGCAGGTGGAGGGC
Source organism: Vicinamibacterales bacterium (assembly GCA_046594705.1). GTDB lineage: Bacteria > Acidobacteriota > Vicinamibacteria > Vicinamibacterales > 2-12-FULL-66-21 > JAICSD01. The sequence goes on along the minus strand of JBKJRJ010000047.1, from coordinate 4,121 downwards.
ACGTTCCGATCACACCAGGTGCCGCTTCACCCGGCGGCGCATCCCGAACACCTCGCCTTGCTCGACGCGTGGCTGCGCAGCTACTGCCCCGAGGAACTCTTCGATGCGCAGGGACGGCTGACGCCCGACCTGGCCGCCCTCGCGCCAAAGGGCGAACGGCGCAGGGGCGCGAATCCTCACGCCAACGGTGGCATGCTCCTTCGCGATTTGCGGATGCCGGACTTCCGCAGCAACCAGAGCGATTGAGCGATGGGACAACGAAGGTGGCGAGACTAACTTTCACTGGAAGCGTCGATCGACCGGGCCTGAACCGAGTAGCACAACTTGAACCGGAGTCACACATGCCTATCCAGCTCAATGAAGAAGACGGCGGGAAGATGCTTGTCGTTCACGTCAGCGGAAGACTGGACGCAGCCGACTACGAGACCTTCGTTCCTGCCTTCGAGGGCTTGGTCCGGGAGCACGGGCGATTGCGGGTGCTGTTCGACATGACCGGTTTCCACGGCTGGACGGCCGGCGCGATGTGGCAGGACACGAAGTTCGCGATGCATCACTTCCACGACATCGATCGCCTGGCAGTGGTCGGCGAGAAGGCCTGGCAGGAAGGGATGGCGACCTTCTGCAAGCCCTTCACGGCGGCGAAGATCCGCTACTTCGACCACGACGACACGTCTGAGGCCCGGCGATGGTTGGGCGACGCGTCGCCAGGGTCGGATTGACTCAAATGATCACTCCCGGCGACGCTTATCGACCGGCGCTGCCCGACCGGGCCGGCGAATGCGGGTACGGTCGTCTCGGTGCGCGGCAGCGTCGTGGAAGTCAGGTTCGGCGGGCGAGTGCCGCCGATCCATTCACTGCTGCGCACGGGCGCGGACCGCAATATCGTCATCGAAGTACTGGCCCAACGCGATGCACATCACGTGCGCGGGATTGCCTTGACGCCCACGCAAGGGCTCGCGCGGGGGATGGCCATTGAGGACACCGGCGGACCCTTGAAGGCACCCGTAGGCAAGGGCATCCTGTCGCGTATGTTCGACGTGTTCGGTGACACGATCGATCGTGAAGCACCGCTGGCCGACGTGCAGTGGCGCTCCGTGCACCACGATCCACCGCCGTTGGCGCGGCGTTGCCATCACATCGCAGATTGTCGAGACCGGTCTCAAGGCCATCGACGTACTCGTGCCGCTCGAGCGCGGTGCCAAGGCGGGCCTGTTCGGCGGCGCGGGCGTGGGCAAGACAGTGCTGCCGAGTCGCTCGCCAGCGAGAACGCGAGCCGTCTGGCGGCGATGCAGCACGCCGACGAGAACATCGACGAACTGCTCGAGAAGCTCACCACGGCGTTCCAGCGCGTGCGCCAGAGCGGCATCGACCAGGAACTGTTCGACGTGGTGGCCGGATGTGAAGCGCTGTCAGGAGGAGAGCACCGCCAATGAAGATCCAGATCCCTGACTACCGCGTATTGCCCGGGCACGCGGTGGACCTTGCCACCTGGCCCACCCGAGTGAGACCGCCCTACAAGTCGAAGAAGGACTACCGCCACCGCCTCGAGGCCCCAGTGCAGAGCGGCAGCGGGAACTGCAGGGGATGCGTCGCAAGTTGGAGAAGTGAATGGGTGCGGTGCTGGGACCGCCGAGCTTATCCGGCCAGCGGGGCATCGTTGGATCCACTTTCCCTGTCATGGCTTTGGGCCATCACGCTGTTCAGCTCGGCGCCGATCAGAATCGCCAGACTCGACATGTACAGCCACAACAGGACGACAATCACCCCGCCAATGGCGCCGTACGTGACGTTGTACGTTCCCATCTGAGTGATATAGAGCTTGAAGACCACTGAGCTCATGATCCAGAGACTGGTGGCGGTCACGGCCCCAACCGTCACCCACGGCCAACGTTGCGGGCGGTTAGGGGCAAAGTGATAGACCAGATCGATGGCCAGGACAATGACCGCCGCCGCCAGCGGCCAGCGCAGCACTTGCCACATCGGGGTCGCGACCATGCCGATGCCCAACCAGACAGCGACGAGGCTGGCGACCTGCGATCCCGCCATGATGAGAAATAGCGACACGCTCGCGAAGACCGTCAGCGCGAGCGTCAGCGCGATGGCCACGAGTCGCCGCTTCCACCACGGTCGCCACTCGGCGACCCGATAGGTGTGGTTCAGCGCCGTGATGATGGCGGCCATGGCTGCGGAGCTGCTCCACAACGCGCCGGCGATGCCAAGAATCGCCAGTCCTGCGTGCTCACCACGCTCGAGTTCCTGAAGTTGCGCCGCCAGCAGATCAATGAGCGCGCGCGGAGCGACGCGACCCACGATCGCCAACAGTTCGTTCATGGCGTTCTGGATCGGAAAATATCCGACCATGGCGACCAGGAACAGCAGCGCGGGAAACAGTGCGAGGAGAAAGTAATACGCGAGTTGCGCGGCCAAACCCACGCAGTGGTCATCGACGACGGCCGTGACCGTGGCCCTGGCGATCTTCCGCCATCGCTCGCTCGATGCAATCATTGCCCGCGCTCTCCAACGCCGTAGTGCATCAACACCCGGCGGACGGTCAACCCCTGTATCAGGACTGAGAACACGACGACGGCGTAGGTGCTCGCCAACAGGACTTCCTGGCCCGGAGAACGGGGGAGGCTCAGAACCAGCGCCACCGAAATGCCGCCGCGCAGCCCGCTCCACGTGAGGATCGGCACGAGGCCGCGACGAAGAGGCCCTCGCACCCGCATGGCGGCGACCGGTACCGCCACGGACACGAGACGCCCCAGGAGACAGATCGGCACGACCAGCAGCGCCGGCACCAGAACGTCGGCCCAGCGCGACACCGCAAAGACCTCAAGGCCGAGCAGCAAGAAGAGCACGGCGTTGAGGACTTCGTCGATCATGCTCCAGAAGGCATCGATGTGTTCGCGGGTACGGTCGCTCATGGCCAGTCGTCGACCGCGATTGCCGATGAACAGTCCGGCGACCACGACCGCGATCGGACCGGAGACGTGGACCCAGAACGAGAGCGCATACAGGAACATGACCAGGGCGAGCGTGATCAGGAGTTCGAGCGGGTGGTCATCAAGGCTCTTCATCGCTCGATACCCGACGTAGCCGAGCGCCATTCCGAGCACGATCCCACCGACAACTTCGCGAATCGCGAATACCGTCAGATCGGTCGCGCTCGGTCCCGGGGCGAGATCCGTCGTCCCCCCGAGCTGTGCCATCGATGCCAGGCCCATGAACACGACCACGCCGACGCCGTCGTTGAACAGTGATTCCCCGGCGATCTGCGCCTCGAGCGTCGGCGGCGCCTTTAGCTCCTTCAGTAAACCCATCACGGCAATCGGGTCCGTGGGCGAGATCAACGCCCCGAAGGTCAAACAGACGAGCAGGCTGAGGTCTATGCCGATCAGGCCAAAGGTGAGCCAGGTCAGCACGCCCACGACCGTCACCGACAGCAGGACGCCAACGGTCGCCAAGCCGGCGATCAGCCACCCCTGCTGGATCAGCCCCTCAAGATCGACGTGCAGCGCTCCCGCAAACAGCAGGAAGCACAACAGTCCGTGCATCAAAGTCTGGTCGAAGTCGATCTCGCCGAGAAAGCCTTCAATCGCGGAGCTCAGGTCGATTCCTGGAACCACCCGGTCGATGAGCACGACAGCCAGGGAGCTCACCAGTGCCACCAGGAGCGTGCCGGAGGTCGACGGAAGACGCAGGAACCGGTGGTTCACATAACCGAACACGGCGGCGGCGGCCACGAGAATCGCGGCGACATCGAAGGCGTTCACGCGGCCACCTCGAAGCTCTGAACACCAGCCACCAGCGGCTGATATCGGGATGACCGGCGAGTCAGCCCCAGAGCGAAGCGATGCATACGCAAGCGTGGTGCTTCTTCAGTCCAGTTTCAAGAGGCCCGTGGTCGGGCTGCTCCGACACCGAACAAAAGGCCGACGCCAGCCAGGGAGCACGGGCGATACTGTAGTGACATGACGCCATTCCCCTGCGGCGCCCGATGAACATCGACCTCTCGCCGGCCCTGAGCCGGGCCCAGGAGGTGGTGAACGGCCTGCTCGTGGCCATCCCCGGCCTGGCTGTGGGGCAGGTCGTATTCGCGGTGTTCGCACTGATCGGTGTGG
>JBKJRJ010000039.1:0-7575 GCA_046594705.1 Vicinamibacterales bacterium | reverse complement strand
GAAGAAGCAGACATAGGCGCGGTATCACGTGCTCGTGCAAGGCATAAAGCGGCTCGTGAAGTAGATGACCGAACGTCACGACGACAAGAACTGAACCGAGAGCCAAGTAGGCTTCTGTGCGGCGCCAGCCCGCGAACACGAGCGCGCCCGCGCTCAGCTCGATGAATGGAATGACAAGACCGACCGCCCAGAGCGACCACGTTGGAAGGAAAGTGTCCTGGTACGAGAGGAAGAAGCGACGTACGTGAGCGGCGGGGCCGAGCGAGAAGACTTTGTAAATGCCGGCCATGAGGAAAATGAGTCCTAGGACGGCTCTGGTCAGGAACAGGGCGGTCGCGATCCAGAGAGGGCGGCGGTCGATGGTTAGCACGCGTAGCCCGATCCTGTGCATGAAGCGAAGTTGCGAGAGCGCATGTATCCTGGTTGGGCGTGAAGCGCGCTACCAAAAGATCTCTGTTAGCCTCAAGATAGTTTGTGCACCCTGTGCTCGCCTTCCCTAGCCCGCTGTCTGCACCAACGCTTGTTGGGCGGATCCGGCACGTGCCTCACTGCTGACCCGCTATCGACGCATGCATGTGAGCAAGTTTCCATGTGTCACCCTCGCGCACGAACAGGAGCGTGCGGCGCGCCATTCGCCCGGTCGGCCCTCCGAGCATGAAGGTGACGAGTCCCGCATCACCGTAACGCTCCACGCTGAGTTCGCGTGGATTCAGGTGAAGGTATGGCGGCCCGGGTGCCCGCGCCTTCACGTCGTCGAAGAACCGCCGAAACCGTGCTTCGACGGCATCCCGTCCTGTTACGCGTTCGGGTGTATCGTCAAACGGGAAGAAGACGTTCGGCTCCGATGCCCAGCTCGCCCGGAACGGTTCCCAGTCGAGGTTGTCGAACGCACGCAGAAACCGCTCCGCCGCCGCCCGGACAGGCGCCAGATCGGCTGCCGGCATCGATTGAGCGGTTGCGGAAGGGATGGTGAACGCCGCACCGGCCACGAAAGCCGCCATGACGGCCGCACGCCGCCAGTGCGCCTGCAAATGATGTGTTCTCGCCACAAACCTCCCGGAAGTGGAGCCAGCAATTCCGCCTAACGTTCGCGACGGAGCGTCGGCGCGCCGACGGCTTCAGTCGCCTGTTAGGCGGTGAGCAATAAACGCCTTCTCGATCGATGCCGCAATGAGTTGGGACTGCTGCACGCCAATGCGCCAGCCCGCCGCAATCACTCCGAGACAGATCGCACCTGTCGCCGCGGGAATCATCCATGCGGCTGAGACGACAATGCCTTTCGCCACGAGCAGCGCGAGCAGCAGCAGCGAACACGCACCGAGAAACAAGGCGACCTGTATCAGCGGAGCAGGAAACAGTCGCCCCCGGATCTCCGTCGCGTCGTGCTTGTCGATCAGGAATCCGTGAAAATAGGGCGCGGACAGGACGTGGACCGCGGTTCCGGCCACAAACAGGCGGAACATCCGCCCAGATACTCGCGCGACAGTGAACGGTTGCCTTGCGCGGGAAAGGAGCACACTTCGTTTCGGCAGGTTCGCAAGGCTCTGCTCACATTCCGCGATGGACAGGTCGCTCCGCCAGACCATCTGCGTCCACATTGGTCCCCCTGGTCGAAACCGCCGAACGCCAGCATTTCAGCCGCGGCGGGTCATTGTCCTCCCAGCCGCCGACGGCTGCAAATGTTGTTGGGTGGGCTTCCCGCCGCGGCCGCTGCTTCGCTGCAATCGACCGGACGATCAGCTTGCCTCGTCCGGTGACTGGCAGTGGCTTTTTCGCGCGATCGATCGCGGCGGCTACAAGCGACTCCACTTCCGGATGCGCCAGCACGCTGGCCGACTCCACGCGAATGAAGCGAGTCTGTTTGCCAGAGCCAAGAAGCAACTTCTGCGGATCGGGAAGACTAGTCCCCTGAATAAAGCACAATCCGACGCCATTGGCACGCGCGGCGATCGACACGATGGAATCTGTCGGCCGCTCAGTCGGAGAGTAGCCGATCACGAAGAAATTGTAGTTATCTCACACCAGCTCGTTGGCGGTCGGGAATCTCTTGCGCACCGCCTTCCGGACGGCGCGAATGAGCTGTTGGTCTGTCCGCTCGAACTTCTCGATGAAAGCCCTGAGCTGCGTTTCAGGATTGGCACCCTCATCACGCTTCTTTGTTCGACTCAAACTTCAATGCGCTCCATGAAATGTCAAGTCCGCCCAAGGTTCGCGTTCACCAGCGACCGCGCCGTATTCGCACTCGCGGCCGTCCGGTACAACGCGGGGTTATGCGATCCGCTGCGGATTTCGCGTCCCACATGGGCCGGCTGACTCGACGCCGCTTCTGACCAGCCGGACCTGCCGTGGCTGCTGTTCCGCGATGGCACGGAGCGCTCCGATGCATGGGGCATTCACGCTCTCCAAGCGCGGTGCGCTCTCCCCAAAGACGTCAAGCGGAATTTCCCGCTCGCGAACCTCAGGGGAATATCGACTCGGTCGTGCCATCGGGCCACCTCTCGAGGAATTAATACTCCCAGGGTGGTACGATTCACTCTACTGTTTCGATGGGGGCATGCTGGTGGACCAGATATCCCGATGCAGCAGCCACTGACCGTCGACGCGTTTCCAGACCACGCAGTATTTCCCGTGGTCCGCAACTGTGCCGGCCTTGGTTTTCATGACGTAGGTACCGACTTCGTAGGCCATGGTGCCTTGGGCTTCGACTTCTGTCGTCGTGAGCTCAAAGGCGGCGATGCCAGAATCGAGGACCGATTGCCAGAGCTTTTGCAGAGCCGGCCGGCCCTTCACCACGCCTGCGTTCGGCGGATACGCTTCGGCGTCCGCGGTGTAGGCCGTGGCAATCAGCCCGGCGTCACCTTTGGCGGCACCGTCGGCGAACTTCTTGTTGCCCGCTTCGATGGCCGCCCGCACCGCTGCGTTGCTGCTCGCAGCCGGTTTCTGCGCCCTCACCGAACTACCGGCCATTGCGACGGCCAGCACGACGACCGCGGTAACAGCTCTCTGGACGTTGTTCATACAGGCTCCTCACTCACCGGGCCATCACGGGCCGATGCAATACGCCGGCGATGATAGCAGTACCAGGCGCCGGGCTCAGGCGGAGTCTCGTGTCAATGGAAGTCGTGCGAGTCAATGGCCGCGTCATCGACCAGGCCATCGAGCTGCGACACACGCTCGACCTTGATCGAAGTACGCCCTCCTGGTTTTGCGGCACGCCCTTCACCAGGAGAAACGACGACTCGACGAACTTACGTCTTCGGAAAGCAGCAAACGATTTCGGTCAACGAAACTAGCTCAGCTTGTTCAGACGTCTCTCGCGTTGATCAGCAAGAAACAAGGGCGGTGATGCGCGAGCACCACCGCCCCAATCGTCAATCGTCAATCCGGAATCTGCAGCCTTCAATCTGCAGTCTTCAGTGCGCCCTATTCGACCTCGTCCCTCGTAAACGCCTCTTCCGGCTCCACGAAGTACTCCATCTCCCGTTCGAGCTCGAGCTCCTCCGGGGACGGCGGCGGCGGCGGTGGCGGCTCGTCCGCCGGGATCCGCACGTTGCGGTAGTACTCGAACCCGGTCCCGGCCGGGATCAGGCGGCCCATCGTCACGTTCTCCTTGAGACCGCGCAGATGGTCGATCTTCCCGGAGATGGACGCCTCGGTGAGGACGCGCGTGGTCTCCTGGAACGACGCCGCCGAAATGAACGAGTCGGTCGAGAGCGACGCCTTGGTGATCCCGAGCAGCAGCGGCCGGCCCTGCGCCGGACGTCCGCCCGCGGCAATCACGCGCTCGTTCTCTTCCATGAACCGGAAGCGGTCGACCTGCTCCTCGATCAGGAACTCGGTGTCGCCGACATCCTCGATCTTCACCCACCGCATCATCTGACGGACGATGACCTCGATGTGCTTGTCGTTGATGTTGACGCCCTGCAGCCGGTAGACCTCCTGGATCTCGTTGACGAGATAGCTATGGAGCGCCTTCTCGCCAAGCACCGACAGGATGTCGTGCGGGTTCGACGGGCCATCCATCAACTGTTCGCCGGCGCGGACGCGATCGCCTTCCTGCACGTTGACGTGGACGCCGCGCGGCAGCGAGTACTCACGCGGTTCGCCGCCCCCCTCGTCAGGGACGATGATGATCTTGCGGAGCCCCTTGACGATGCCGCCGTGGCGCACCGTGCCGTCGATTTCCGAGATGACCGCGGTCTCGCGCGGCTTGCGGGCCTCGAACAGCTCGACGACGCGCGGCAGGCCGCCGGTGATGTCCTTGGTCTTGGTCGTCTCGCGCGGAATCTTGGCGAGCACCTGGCCGGCGTAGGCCTGGTCGCCGTCCTCGATCATCAGATGCGCGTGTGACGGCATGTTGTACTTGCGCACGACCTTGTTCGACTTGTCGCGAATCTCGATGGTCGGCTGCTTCTTCTCGTCGGGACTGTCCACGACGATCTTCCGCGAGAGCCCGGTGACTTCGTCCACTTCCTCGTGGAAGGTGACGTCTGACACCAGGTCCTTGTACTTCACCGTGCCGGCGTCCTCGGTCAGGATCGAGAAGGTGTAGGGATCCCACTCGACCAGGATGGTGCCCTGCTCGACGTGGTCGCCGTCACGCGCCTTGAGGCGCGCGCCGTAGACGATCGGGTAGCGCTCGCGATCCCGCCCCTTCGAGTCCTGGATGACGATCGACCCGGTGCGGTTCATCACCACCAGCTCGGTCTTCGAGTCGGGCGTCTGCGGCCCCTGGGTCTTGGTCTCGACCACCTGCAGCCCCTGGTAGCGGACCGTGCCGGCGTGCTTGGCGTCGAGCGACGACTGCTCGTTGACCCGCGACGCCGTGCCGCCGATGTGGAACGTGCGCATGGTGAGCTGGGTGCCCGGCTCGCCGATGGACTGCGCCGCGATGACGCCGACCGCGAGGCCGAGCTCGACCAGCTTGCCGGTCGCGAGGTCGCGGCCGTAGCACTTCGCGCAACAGCCGCGGCGGGCCGCGCACGTCAGCACCGAGCGGATGCGGACCTTCTCGATGCCCGCCTCCTGGATCGCCGTGGCCGTCGTCTCGTCCAGCTGATCGTTCTGGTTGACGATGACCTCGCCGGTGAACGGGTCGGCAATGCGCTCGAGCGTGACGCGCCCGATGATGCGCTCGCGGAGCGGCTCGATGATCTCGCCGCTTTCGACGATCGCCCGCGCGTCGATGCCGTCCATCGTGCCGCAGTCGATCTCGTGGATGATGACGTCCTGCGCGACGTCGACCAGACGCCGCGTCAGGTAGCCCGAGTCCGCCGTCTTGAGCGCGGTATCGGCGAGACCCTTACGCGCGCCGTGCGTCGAGATGAAGTACTGGAGCACCGTCAGCCCCTCGCGGAAGTTGGAGGTGATCGGCGTCTCGATGATCTCCCCCGACGGCTTGGCCATCAGGCCGCGCATGCCCGCCAGCTGGCGGATCTGCTGTTTCGAACCGCGCGCGCCGGAGTCGGCCATGATGTAGACCGGGTTGAAGTTGCGGCCCGACTGGTCGAGGTCTTCCATCTCCGAGAACATCGCGTCGGCGATCTTCTCGGTGACTTCCGACCACACCGCGATGACCTTGTTGTAGCGCTCACCGTTGGTGATCGCCCCTTCGAGGTACTGCCCTTCGACCTTGATCACTTCGTCGCGCGCGGCCTCGACCAGCGCCGGCTTCTGCGACGGGATGACGAGGTCGTCGATGCCGATCGAGATGCCCGACCGGGTCGCGTAGGTGAACCCGAGCGTCTTCAGGCTGTCCAGCATCTCCACGGTGGTCGCGAGACCGTAGCGGAGGTAGCCGTACTGCACGAGCTGCTGCAGGCCCTTCTTCTTGAGCAGGCCGTTCACGAAGGGCATGCCCTTGGGCAGCGCGCTGTTCAGGATGACGCGGCCAACGGTGGTGTTGATGACTTTGTTATTGACCGCCTGCACCTCGGCGTACTGGACGCCCTGGTCGTCGCGCGCGACGGTCAGGTCGATCAGCTCACCGGTGATGCGGACCCGGATCGGGGTCAGCGTCTCGAGCTCCCCCGCTTCCAGCGCGAGCACCACGTCGTCCGGGTTGCCGAACGCACGGCCCTCGCCCTTGGCGCCGGGCTTGGACTTGGTCAGGTAGTAGCAGCCGAGGACGACGTCCTGCGACGGAATCGCGATCGGCTGGCCGCTGGCCGGCGACAGGATGTTGTTCGAGGACATCATCAGGACGGATGCCTCGATCTGCGCCTCGGGACCGAGCGGCACGTGGACGGCCATCTGGTCGCCGTCGAAGTCGGCGTTGAACGCCGTGCAGACGAGCGGATGGATCCGGATCGCCTTGCCCTCGACCAGCACGGGCTCGAACGCCTGGATGCCCAGGCGGTGGAGCGTCGGCGCGCGGTTCAGCAGGACCGGGTGCTCGCGGATGACTTCCTCGAGGATGTCCCACACTTCCGGCCGCTGCTGCTCGACCATCTCCTTCGCCTGCTTGATGGTGGCGACGAGACCTCTCTCTTCGAGCTTGTTGTAGATGAACGGCTTGAACAGCTCGAGCGCCATCTTCTTGGGCAGCCCGCACTGGTGCAGCTTCAGCTCGGGGCCGACCACGATGACGGAACGGCCCGAGTAGTCGACGCGCTTGCCGAGCAGGTTCTGGCGGAAGCGCCCCTGCTTGCCCTTGAGCGTGTCGGACAGCGACTTGAGCGGACGGTTGTTGGCGCCCCGGAGCACGCGGCCGCGGCGGCCGTTGTCGAACAGCGCGTCCACCGCTTCCTGCAGCATGCGCTTTTCGTTGCGGATGATGACGTCCGGCGCCTTGAGCTCCATCAGCTTCTTCAACCGGTTGTTGCGGTTGATGACGCGGCGGTAGAGGTCGTTGAGGTCCGACGTCGCGAAGCGGCCGCCGTCGAGCGGGACGAGGGGACGCAGTTCCGGCGGAATCACCGGAATGACGTCGAGGATCATCCACTCCGGGCGGTTGGTGGACTTGCGGAACGAGTCGACGACCTTCAGGCGCTTGGCGTATTTCAGCTTCTTCTGGACGGAGTTCTCGCTGCGCATCTTCTCGCGCAGTTCGACCGCCATCTTCTCGACGCTGACCCGCTTGAGCAGCTCCTTGATCGCCTCGGCGCCCATCTGGGCGCGGAACTTCTGGCCGTAGTCCTCACGCGCCTTGCGGAACTGGTCTTCGTTGAGCAACTGGTTGGGCTTGAGGTCGGTATCGCCCGGCTCGACCACGACGTAGGCCTCGAAGTAGAGAATGCGCTCGAGGTCGCGCAGCGAAATGTCGAGCAGGTGCCCGATGCGGCTCGGCAGCCCCTTGAAGAACCACACGTGGCTGACCGGGGTGGCCAGCGTGATGTGGCCGAGGCGCTCGCGCCGGACCTTGGCCTGCGTCACTTCGACGCCGCACTTGTCGCAAATGACGCCGCGGTGCTTCATCCGCTTGTACTTGCCGCACAGGCATTCCCAGTCGGTGACGGGCCCGAAGATCTTCGCGCAGAAGAGGCCGTCCCGCTCCGGCTTGAAGGTGCGGTAGTTGATCGTTTCCGGCTTCGTCACCTCGCCGTGCGACCAGGAGAGGATCTTCTCCGGGGAGGC
>JBKJRJ010000022.1:0-3419 GCA_046594705.1 Vicinamibacterales bacterium | reverse complement strand
CGTGTTGAAGCCGACGGCCGCCGTCTCGCTGGTGCAGAACTACATGGCGGGCCCCGAGCAGGGCGGGAACAACGACGACTGGCGGCACCTGGCCGACACCCTCGTCACGCTGACCGTGAATCCGAAGCTGAGCCTGATGGCCAATTACGACTACGGCAGGGACACGGTGGCCGGCGCGAAGGTCCACTGGCAGGGCGTCGCGGGTTACGCGAAAATCCAGGCCAATAAGTGGGTGGCGTTCTCGCCTCGATTCGAGTGGTATGACGACCCCTCCGGATTCACGACCGGGACGACGCAGACGCTGAAGGAGGCCACCGCGACGCTGGAAGTGAAGCCGAGCGACGCGTTCATCTGGCGGATGGAGTATCGGACCGATTTCTCGGACTCCGCGGTGTTCAAGACGCGCTCGGCCGCGCTCAAGAAGACGCAGAGTTCCATCGGCGTCGGGTTGCTCTATTCGTTCAGCACGAAGGGCTAGGCGCGCGCGGATGATCGGATTCAATGTACGGTAAGCGGGTGATGACCGAGGGCGGCATCCGGCCGGGCGACAACCCGGCCGCGGTGCTCGAGGACGCGCGCCGGAACATCGGCCGGGACATCCTGGCCGGCGGGAGCGGCCTGTCCGCGCTCGGGCGGTATACGGCATACGTCGACGCGGACCTGGAGCAGCGCTACGCGGCGGCGGCGCCGTCGGGTGCGGCCGCTGCGTTGATTGCCATCGGCGGCTACGGCCGGCGCCATCTCTGCCCGTTTTCCGACATCGATCTGCTCGTGCTGTTCGACGGGGCGGTGGAGGATGCCGAAGAGCGGTTCCTGCGGCGCCTGCTGCATCCGTTGTGGGACGCCGGCTTCGTGGTCGGCCACCAGGTCCGCGACGTGGCGGAGCTGGCGGAGCTGGGAGTCGACAATCCCGAATTCCTGCTCGCGCTGACCGATGCGCGCCTGGTGACCGGCGACGCCTCCCTGTTCGAGCGCCTGCAGTCGGCGTTCCACGTGCCTCGCGTGCGTGCTCACGTGCTCGATGCGTTGCAGGAGTTGATCGAGGCGCGGCACGCGCAGTTCAACGCCACGCTCTACCAGCTCGAGCCGGACGTGAAAGACGCTCCGGGCGGCTTGCGCGACATCGCCGCGGCGCGCACAATCGCCGCCGTGACCGATGCCTTTCTGCTGCGTCGCAGCCCGGAAGACGCGGTGCGGCTGGAGCAGGCGGAGGATTTCCTGCTGCGCGTGCGGTCGCTGGTGCACCTCGAGCGCCGCCGCAACGACAATGTGCTCGGGCACGAGCTGCAGGAGCGGCTCGCGGGTCAGCTGGGCTATCCGGGGCCGTCCCCGGGGCCGCGCGTGGAAGCGCTCATGGCGGACTATTTCAGGCACGCCCGGACCGTGGCCCGTGTCCTCGATCGCGCCCGCCGGACCGCGCCGGTGCCGGTGGCGCCGAACCTCGGGCGCACCCACGACGGCGTGCGCTTCATCGACGCCCGCAAGGCAGGGATTCAGCCGGCGACCTGGGTCGCCGCGTTCCAGGCGGCGCTCGATGCGGACACCTCCGTCACCGACGAGACGCTGGACTGGATCCGCCAGAATGTCGACCGCTATTCGGTCGGCGATTTCCTGCCGACCGCGGATCATCGCGACGCGCTGTTGCGGTTGCTGACGCCACGGCCGGGACTGTACGCCCGGCTCTCGGAAATGCACGACTGCGGGCTGCTGGCCCGACTGATTCCGCCGTTCCAGGGGATCACCTGCCGCGTCGTGCGCGACTTCTACCACAAGTACACCGTCGACGAACACACGCTGCTGACCATCCGCACCCTCGAGCGGTTGGGCGATGCGCCCGACTACCGGCAGCGGTTCGCCTCTGTCTCGCGCGATCTCGAATCGCCGGAGCTGCTGGTCCTGGCGCTACTGCTGCACGACGTCGGCAAGGCGGGCGAAGGGGACCACGCGCCCGAGAGCGTCCGCCTGGCGGAGCGGTTGCTCGACGAATGGGGGCTCGCCGACGCCGCCCGCGACACGGTGCTCTTCCTGATCCGACACCACCTGCGGATGTCGCAGGTGGCGTTCCGGCGCGACACGGAGGATCCCGAAGTCGTGCGCGAGTTCGCCGCCCTGGTCGGCACCGAGGACCGCCTCAAGCGGCTGTGCCTGATGACGCTTGCCGACGTCGAGGCGGTCGGCCCGGACACGCTGACCCGCTGGAAAGAGGAGTTGCTCTGGCGCCTCTACGTCGACACCTACAACTGCCTGACCCTGCAGTACGGCGACGACCTGATCGAACGCTCCCAGGCGGCCGCCGCCGAGTGCGTCGCGCGCCGCCCGGGTGATCTCGAGGCCGGCGAGGTGGCCAGCTTCCTCGAGGGGCTGCCGACGCGCTACCTGCAACTGTTCGACCGGCGCGCCGTCTACCAGCAGGTCCGGCTGGCGCGGGACATCCATCCCGACGAGGTGCACCTCCGGCTCGAGCCGGCGGATGCGGTATGGCAGCTCACCGCGGTGACGCTCGACAAGCCGATGCTGTTTGCGAACATCTGCGGCGTGCTGTCGTCGTTCGGGATGGACATCCTCCGCGGCCACGCGATGACCAACCCGAACGGCCTGGTGCTGGACGTCGTCTCGTTCACCGACAGCGAGCGGTTTCTCGCGCTCAATCCGGGGGCGGCCGACGCCGTGCTCCATGCCATCGAGGACGTCGTGGCCGGGCGCTCGACGGCGGCGGATCGGCTGCGGGGGCGGCGGGCGGGGATCCGGCGACGCCCCGCCGGGCGGGCCGCGCCGATCGTTTATGCCGACGGCGAGGCGTCGCGGCGCTACACCGTGCTCGAGATTGTCGCGCCCGACGAACTCGGCCTGCTATACCGCATCAGCCACGCGATCGCGCTGCACGGCTGTGCCATCGATCTCGTGCTGATTGCGACGGAGGGAGACAAGGCCATCGACGTGTTTCACATTACGAAAAGCGGCGCGAAGCTGACGGCCGGAGACCAGCGCGCGCTGACGGAGCACCTGCAACACCTCCTGGAGGACGACGAATGAAGCTGCTGAAGGCGATCATCCGGCCAAACAAGGTCGATGACGTGAAGGACGCGCTCGCCAAACTCAATATCTCCGGCATGACCGTCACCGAGGTCCGCGGCCACGGCAAGCAGAAAGGGCACACGGCGGTCTACCGTGGCAAGGAGTACAACGTCAGCCTCCTGCCCAAGATGCAGGTCGAGGTCGTCGTCCCGGACACGATTGCCGAGGAGGCCATCCGCATCATTGTCGAGGCGGCCCGGACCGGGGAGATCGGCGACGGCCGCGTCTTCGTGCTGCCGGTGGATGCGTCGTACCGCATTCGCACCGGTGAGCGGGAGGTCTAGCCGGCGGAGGCCCAGAGGACGGAGGACCGGAGCGTACGGAGTCAACGGGACAAGCTCAAC
>JBKJRJ010000548.1:0-4327 GCA_046594705.1 Vicinamibacterales bacterium | reverse complement strand
GCCGGCCGACGACTGGTTCGTGCTGGATGGCTCGCCGGGGACGCTGGTGGGCGAAGGGCTTGCGTACCGGTCGGCCTCCCGCGTCGCGCGGCGCCCGGTCGCCACCTTCGAGTTTGCCCGCAACGAGCGCGTGAGGGTCGAGTTTCCAGTGCTGAAGCCGCTTGACCGCCGGGAAGCGCGCCTCCTCGATCGCAGCGGCAAGCCGCTGCCGGTGGATCTCCCGCTGGCGGAGGATCCCGCGACGCACGCCGCGGTCGTGGAGCTGTCGCTGTCAGGGCTCGGGCGAGGGGACTTCCTGATCGAGCTCACCGCGGGCGCTGGTGGCGTGGTTGAACGCCGGCTGTTGGCGATTCGAATCAAGTGACCGCGCGGACACTGCCAATCGATTCGGTCGGGTGACACCGGCCATCACCAGTTCAGGCGGCCGATCGTGCCATGCTCGCCGACGCCCCACCCGGCGCGTGAGGCTCGCGCGAAGGCAAATGCGTGGTAGCCGCCGCCTTCGATGGGCGCCCACGTCCGGCCGTCGTCCCCGGAGATGTCCGCGCCGGACGGGCCCACGGCGATCCACAGCTTCATATCCGGCACCGCCGCGACGACCGAACGGAAGCCGCCGAGCCCGGTGATCGGTGTCCAGGTCACCCCGCCGTCGGCGGTGGCCGCGGCGTTGTCGGCCGCGTTCCGCTCCTGGCGGTAGTCGCCCCCTACGGTGACGCCGTGCAGACGATCGCGAAAGGCGACTGAGAAGATGCCGGCGGAGGCGGACGCCGCGAGCGGCGTCTCGGCGATGCTCCACGTCCGGCCCCCGTCGGCGGTCCGCAGCATGCGCGCGCGCGTGGCAGCGCCGGTCCCGATCCACGCTCGCTTGCTGTTCATCACGGCGATGTTCGTGCCGCTGCCGGCAAACGCGCCTTCGTTGGGCAGCGCGGGTGGCAGCGCCCCCGGCGCCACACGGGTCCACGTCCGGCCGCCATCACGTGTCGTGATGATGACGAACCGGCCCTCCACTGAATCGCTCACAGCCAGGCCCCGGTCCGCGTCCCAGAACGCCATGGCGTCGAAGAAGGCCTTCGGGTGGTCGTTCTGAAACTGCAGGGTCCAGTGTGCCCCGGCGTCGGCGGTTTTGTAGATGCGCGAGGCGGGGCCCGGGCCGATGCTCAGGGTGTAGGCGGTCGTGTCGCTGATCGCGTCGATGTCGCGGAAATCCAAGGTGGCTGTCCCCGGAATCGTCAGCTGCTGCCAGGTCGCTCCGGCGTCGGTGGTCCGCAGCACCGTGCCACTCGCGCCGCTCGCCCAGGCCACGCGGTCGTTCACCGCGCTCACACCGCGCAGGCGCGCGGTGACGCCGCTCGCCTGGGAAATCCAGCGCGGCGCCAGCGCCTGGGGCGCCAGCGCCTCGTGCGCGCCCGTCAGTCCGGCCAGCGCGAGCGCCGCGAGGGCGAACCCTTTCACGTCCGGTCGTCCGTCGCCGCCCGCGGTTCCGAGAAGGCCGCATACAGCATCGTGAGCGCCGTGTAGACGACGACGACGATGACCAGCCAGCGCACGGTGGCGAGGTCGAGCGATTTCACGATCTTTGCGGCGATGATGACGCCGGGAATGCCGCCCAGCGCGAGCCCAAGCGCCGCCCGCAGGCTGTAGGCCCGCTCCTTGATGAACTTCAGGCTGCCAACCGGCATCAGGAAGGCGCACGAGCCCATCATGATGGGGAAGGCGGTCGTCTCGCTCATCCCCAGCAGGCTGACCAGGATCATGCACGGCGCGTAGAGGCCGATGCCGAGCGACATCAGAGCCCCGAGCATGAAGTTGCCGGCGATCGCCACCACCAGCATGACGCCGCTGACGCCGATCGCGTTGGCGCCGGCCGGGAACAGGCCGAGGTTCCGCATGGTGAAAAAAATGGCGGCCGCGAGGAGCGCCGCACCCATCCCGATCTGGACGTTGCGCTTCGACCAGCCCGCCACGATGCCGGCCCCGAGCCAGGCGCCGGCGACCGCCGCGGCGATCATCGAGATGAGGGTCACCACGTCCACCGGGATGACCGAGATGTAGAAAAAGGCCTGCACGGCGGTCGGCAGCGTGTGGCCCACGTTCAAGGTGCCGGGGATGACGCGATCCGGGACCATCTTGAACGCGCGAAAGATGGCGGTGGTCGTGGCGAAGGAGCCGATGCCGAGCGCGTCGAAGAAGTTCGTGACGGCGCCTGTCGCGAGCGCCAGCGGCGTCGGAAACCGCGCGTCACTCGCGACTGATGCATGCGCCCCGCGCTCGCCCCACACCGCCATGATGACCCGGGCCCAGCCCGTGACGAAGACCGCCGTCAGGACGCCGAGGGCCGCCAGCAACGCCGTAATGGGATTCATGCGGCGCTAGCTTATATCAGGTGGAAGTGCGGGGCGTGCGAGTGCCGGATGCGCAGCGTGAGGTCTGGCGCGCGAGGCGCTACCGCGTCTTTTTCTTGCCGTTGAGGACAGCGCGGACTTTGATCACGAGATCATCGGGCAGGCACGGCTTGGTGACGAAGCCGTCGCAGCCGACGTCTTTCGCCTCGCGCCTGGCATCGTCGAAGGCGTGCGCGGTCAGGGCGAGTATGGGGATGTGTTTGGTGGCCGGGTTGCGCTTGAGTTCGCGCGTTGCCTGCCAGCCGTCGAGCGCCGGCATGCTGGCGTCCATCAGGATGATGTCCGGCTGCAGCGCAAGCGCCTGGTCGATGGCCTCCTGTCCGTTGTTCGCGGTCTGGACGGCGAACCCTGAAAACTCGAGGTAATCACGGTACAGCTCGCGCGCGTCCTCGAAATCCTCAGCGAGCAGGATGAGAGGGGGTTGGTGAGGCACCATGGCTGTAGATGCGGAGTTACTGCCATAAACGTGCCACGGTAATGGGCCGAAAACCACAGGGGAGCGCGGGTGCTGATGAAGGCGTCTGTGTGGCCGGCGGGCGCCGGCGTCCGATTTAGCTACAGCGTCACTTGGCGCTGAGTTCGTCGTAGGCGACACCAAGGACCCCGGCCAGGCTGAGCGCGCTGCTTCCCTGATACCCCTCGAAGCCCGCCAGTGACGCCGTCGCAACGAGCGCCTCTTTCGTCTGCCCCTGGGCGATGCCCTTGCGCGTGAGTGCCAGCACCGCGTCGAAGTAATCGCGGAACCGCAGCACGGCCTTCCGATCCACGGTGACCGGCAGCCCCTCCCTGGCGTGTCCGGCGATGAAGATCGTGTCCGCGGGCATGTCCTTGCCGGCCTTCTCCAGGATCGTGATCCAGTTCTGGATGGAGGCGCCGCCGGCGCGATCGACGCGCGGGTGTCGCTCGTGGAACAGCAGGTCGCCCATGTGGACGACCTGCGCGCGCTCGAAGTGGATCATCGCGTCGCCGCCGGTGTGCCCGGGACCGTTGTAGCGCGCTGCCACCGTCTCGTCCCCGAACTTTTCCGACCAGACCGTTCCGAACGTGGCATCGGCGACGACGGGCGCGGGGCTGTTGGGCGTCGCGGCCGCGACCATCCGCTGAAGTTCAGGCACGCGCTGGTGGGCGAGCAGCCGCCTGGCTTCCGCGCGGAAGACGGCGTTGCCCCCGGTATGGTCGCCGTGGTGATGGGTGTTGATGACGAGGTCGATGCCGCGTCCCGCGCTCTTCTGTTTGAGGCCGTCGAGGCACGTCCTGGCGGTGTCGGGGAACTGGGTGTCGACGACCACCACGGCGTCCTGGTTCACGAGGTAGCCGATCGTGCCGCCACGCATCGTGAAGATGCCGACGTTTCGTCGCACCACCTCGAACTTCGGCACGGCAGGCGGGGCGACCGCCGTCGGCGCCGCGCCGGGTGCCGGGGTCTGGGCGGCCGGCTGCGGCGGTGCCTGGCCGGCGGCGAAGGCGCGGGCAAAGGGGGCGACGGCGAGCGCGCCCGAGGAGGCCGCGAGAAACTGACGGCGACCGATCTTCATGGTGCGCAAGATTACCGCTTTCGAAGCAGAAACTCCAGCGCTTGTGGCAGCCGCCATGCCCAGTCGGCTTCCCGATGCTGCCCGCCCTGGGCCTCGAGGTACCACAGGGCCTCGGCCTTATAGCCTTTGCGGCGAAGCACGCGATTCAGCGTTCGGGCGTCACGGAGCGTCGCGGCCCCCTCATTGGTCCCGACGTCGAGATACAGCCGCCGCGTGGTGAGCCGCGACGCCTGTACGAACGACAGCACCTGGCGCTCGCCGAACCAGATCGATGGGCTGAACACCGCAGCAGCGCCGAAGGGGGACGGCCGCCGGAAGAAGGCGTACAGGCTGATCAGGCCGCCCATCGACGAACCGGCGATGACGGCGCCCGCGCGACCCTTCCGGGTG
>JBKJRJ010000217.1:0-4594 GCA_046594705.1 Vicinamibacterales bacterium | reverse complement strand
CCCCAGGCCGGCCGCCGCTGGTCAAGGGCCGGTCTGCAACAGGCAGATGAACTCGCCCAGGATCATGGCGGTCGCGCCCCAGACCTGGTGGCCCATCAGATCGAAGTACGGGTACTCGATCGCGAGCCCCTCACGCGTGCGAGTGCCCTGTCGAATCGCGGACGCGTCCTGCAGGTCATCCACCGACACCTCGATCACTTCCTGCACTTCGTGGGCCGCGGGACTGAACGACGGCCGCAGGTCGGTGATGCCGACGATGGGGTGGAGGGTGAAACCGCTGACGAGCACGTGCACCGGCGTCAGCTCGCCGAGGATCCGCACGCCATCGGGATCGACGCCGATCTCTTCGTGGGCCTCGCGCAGCGCCGCCTGCGCGAGCGTTTCGCCAGGATCGGTCGCCCCGCCGGGCAGGCTGATCTGGCCGGCGTGGCGCCGCAGCCCGCTGGCGCGCACCGTCAGCGCGATGGTCGGCCCGCGCTGCCCGGGATAGAGGAGCACGAGGCCGGCGGCCAACCGCGCGTCGCTCGGGAATTCCCCGGGCTTCCACCCGGTCAGCGGCGGCGTCGGCATGAACCGCAGCTGCGCGTCGAGACCCGGCAGGGTGCCGGCCAGCCGCTGCCGCAGCAGAGCTTCCAGCACGGCCAGCGAGCCGCTGGTCATCGCTTCCGGCGCGCGGGGGTCTTCGGCCGGGTCGCCTTCGACACCGCGGGAGGCGCGCCCATCGCCCGATCGGCCAGCAACGCCACGCTCAGGCCGTAGGCGTTGACGCAGTTGTATTCGAGCAGCGCCTGGTAGTTCGGATACACGAGGAAGTGGCGTTTCACCCCGGAGACGAGCGAGGCGTCGATGTCAGCCGACGGCAGGGTGCCGCCGCTGAACGTCCGGACCCCCAGCTTCTTCCACGTCGCGAGCGGCAGTGGCTCCGTCATCTGCCGGCGGGCGAGACACCCCGCGGTCTGAAGCGGGGCCGTCGCGGCGAGATTGTCGAGCACCGCCGCCGGCACGCGGACTTCGCGGCCCCACGACTGACCCTTGTTCCAGCCATGGGCGGATAGATAGTTCGCGATCGACGCAAACACGTCGGGCGTCGACTGCCAGATGTCGCGCTTGCCGTCGCCGTCGAAATCCTGCGCGTAGAGCAGGAAGCTCGACGGCATGAACTGCGGCTGTCCCAGGGCGCCCGCCCATGAGCCGCGCATCGCGGCGGGCTCGACGTCCCCGCTGTCGAGGATCGTGAGCGCATCGAACAGTTCCTTGCGGAACATCGTCGATCGACGCGGATCGTAGGCGAGGGTCGCGAGTGTGGCGATGGTGGGGCGCACGCCGCTGAAGCGCCCGAAGTTCGATTCGAGGCCCCAGATCGACACCAGGACGCTGGCCGGTACGCCGTATTTCTCGCTCACGGACTTCAACACATCCCCATGCGTCCGCCGCATCGTCTGCGCCGTCAGCACCACTTTGTTGGAGATGCGCTGCGCGAGATATTGATCCAGCGTCTGGACCAGCTCGGCCTGCGTGCGGTCCCGCTGGATCACGGTCGGCACGGGCTCGAGGCCGGTGAGTGCCTGATCGACGGTCGCTGCGCCGATGCCCCTGGTGAGTGCTTCCTCGCGCACGCCGGCCAGCCACTCCTCGAAGGGGGGCTGCGGCAGTGGCGAAACGGGCGCCACGTGCTGCGCGAGCAGGAGGACGAGACCGGCCACCGCCGGCAGGACACACATGTCCTCCTATTATGGCGTCGACGGCCGCGGTCTCACAAAGTGGTCGCCAGGTCGGAGGGATGGTCGGCCAGGAGCTCGTCGCCGGCCAGTTCGGCGAGGGCGGTCGGGAAGCCGAACCCGTAGCGCACCAGGCAGACCCGCGTGCCGGCGGCGCGGGCGGTGCGGAGGTCGATGGCTGAGTCCCCGACCATAATCGTCTCGGCGGCGGTCGCGGTTGCCGCCGCGACGAGTGACAGCAGGCCGGCGGGATCGGGCTTACGCGGCAGCCGCGTATCGCCGCCCACGACCCAGCGAAAGAACCGGGCGATGCCGAGGCCGTCGAGAATGCGCTCGGTCGGCCGCTGCGGCTTGTTGGTGAGAATCGCCAGTGGCGCCCGCGCCGCCAGCGTCTCGAGCGCCTGGCGCGTGCCTTCGTAGAGCCGGGTGTGCACGAGCAGACGCTCGTCGTACAACTCGAGGAACCGTCGCAGCGCCGCCTCGGCATCAGCCGCGCCGAGCCCAGACGCCCGCAGCGCGCGCCGCACCAGCAGCGCCGCCCCTTCGCCGACCATGGCGGTGATGTCCTCCACCGGCAGCGGGGTCCCGCCATGCTCGAGAATCAGCGCGTTGGCCGCGTCCGCCAGGTCCCGACGGCTGTCGATGAGAGTGCCATCCAGGTCGAAAACGATTAAAGGCATCGGCGAATGAGTATGGACTCACACCGAGGCATCTTAATCGAAAGCCATTTGACGTCCTCAACCCGTCTATGTACTCCTTCCGGGACATGTATCCATTCAGGCGCCGCCGGAATGGGTGAACGCTACCGGTTATGGAGCCGGCTGGCCTGTGCGGTGTTCTTCATCGGCTCGGGCGTTCTGCATTTCATCGCTCCCGGGCCGTACCTCGCCATCATGCCGTCCTACCTGCCGTGGCACGCTGCGCTCGTCGCGATCAGCGGCGCCGCGGAGGTGGCGGGCGGCGCAGGGCTGCTCGTTCCTGGAACCCGCCGCGCGGCCGGGATCGGACTGGTTCTGCTGCTGATCGCGGTGTTTCCCGCGAACGTCGAAATGCTGGTCCGCGGACGCGGGCGGGGCGCCGGCGCGATCGCCGAACTGCTGCTCTGGCTGCGGCTGCCACTGCAGTTGGCGTTGATCTGGTGGGTGTGGCGCGTCAGCCGGGCGAGCATCGTGCCGCCGCGCCCCCCGCTGCCGTAGAATCCGCGCCTGCAGGCGCGCATGGTGATGAGTTCAGATTTTGTGGTCGTCAGTTTCGTCAGCGGCCCGGCGGCGCGTGCTCGAGCACCAGGCCGACGGCGGTGCCGCGCTTGAAGCCCTTCCAGTAGGTGTGCGTCGCGGTCGGCCTGCCGTCGCGGTCCACCGAGTACACCGCGTCCTTGCCGTGTGGCACCACCTCGAAGAAGGCCTGCTTGTCGCGCTCCCCCTTGAGGTGCAGGCTGAAGTAGGCGGTCGCGAAGTGCTGCAGGATGTTGTTCATGCGCGTCGTGTCCCAGACCGCATCCGCATAGTGGGTGAACGGCGACGCGCCGGCGGCCGCGGGGCTTCCCATCACCTCGATGGGTGCGGGATACGGCGCGGCGGCGTTGTGGCCGGCGTTGAGGAACGTGAGCAAGTAGCGGTCGGCGTTGACGGCGCCCGTGTAGATGGCCCGGGTGCCTTTCTCATATCCCGACACCTCGTCGACGCTCCCCGCGACGAAGAGCATGGGGGTGGAGATCCCTTTCAGGCCCTCGGCCTCCCAGAAACCGGCCTGCATGCCCCACGGTCCGATGGCGATCGCGGCCTTGATCCGTGGATCGATCGCGGCCCGATAGGCCGCGTTGGACGCCGCGCGATCCGCGAGCAGACGGTTCGGCGGCGCGGTCTGGCCGGTGACGGCGGCCTCGCTGTAGCCACCGCCCACCGCGTTCACGACGCCATAGCCGCCCATCGAATAGCCAACCAGGCCGGTGCGGGAGGCATCGGCGACTCCGGAGAGAAAACTGCCGGACCCGGTCTTGCCCAGGCGATCGAGCTCGCCCAGCACGAACAGCTGATCGAGTGCGCGGTTGTAGAGCGTGCTGGCGAACGCCTTCTGATCGTCGTAGGTGCTGTCCTTGTGATCGATCGACACGGTGATGAACCCCTTGCTCGCGAGGTTCTCCCCGAGGTGACTCAGCAGATAGCGGTTACCCGGATAGCCGTGCGAGATGATCACCACCGGAAACCGCGTCTCGCGCAGGGGCGCCGCGTCGCGCACCGCGCGGCCGTAAATGGTGGCCGGCACGGCCGGGTTCCGGGTCATGGTGCGGTACTCACCACCCGGCTGCCCCCCTGGCCCCAACGTGGCCGGATACCACACCTCGAGCGTCAGCGTGCGATCGTACCGCGCGGTGGGCGCGCCTGGCTTCGTGTTGAGGATATCCGGCCGGTCTCGATCGGTCACCTCGATCGTCCGGACACCGACGGGGTTCGGACCGAAGGCCGCCAGCTCCGGGGCCGCCGGCGTCACGACATCAATCCGATTGACTGCGCCGACGCCACGCGGCGACGGCGGGTGCTGTTGAGCGGCGATGCCGGCGGTGGCAACGAGCAGGAGGGTGCAGGCACTAAGGCTGCGCATGTTCGAAGCATCATACGCACACGAGGGGGACCAGGGGAACGTGCCGAGTGGGTGCCTGTCCCCGTTGCCGGAACACCGGGAATGTTCCGGGCGTATACAGACGCATGCTTGTCCAGGACATCCGGTTCGGCGTCCGTACCGCGTTGAAAAACAAGGCAGTTACGGGCCTTGCGGTGATTTGCCTGGCGATCGGAATCGGACTGAACACGATGATGTTCAGCGTCACCGACGGCGTCCTCATCCAGCCGCTCCCCTACCGTGATCCCGATCGGATC
>JBKJRJ010000173.1:0-5221 GCA_046594705.1 Vicinamibacterales bacterium | reverse complement strand
GTCATCGAGCGCTATCCCGACGAGCGTGAGTTGCTCGAGCGCGCACGGCTCTACCTGAAGGTATGCGAGCGCGAGCTCGAACCGAAAGAGCCCGCGCCGAAGACGGCCGGTGAATGGGTCTACGCGGCGACGGTGTCGCTCAATTCGGGGGACGAGGCCAACGGGCTCCTCCACCTGCAGCGCGCGATTGCCGCCGACCCGCGGCACGATCATGCCCACTACATGATGGCCGTGTCGATGTCACGGCGCGGCGACATCAGCGCGGCGCTCGATCACCTCCGCCGCGCCATCGCGCACAACCCCGAGAACCGCTCCATCGCCCGGCAGGACCCCGAGCTCGACTCCCTGCGCGAAGCGGCCGGCTTCCGGGCCGCCCTCGACACGCCGCCGGCCGAGGGGCCCGCCGCGGCCCGCGCGCTGCGTCCCAAACCTCGTCGCTGATCTCCCGAACAGCCCTGCCGGCTCCGGCTCTACCTGGTCCATACGTTGGGTACCCTCAGGGCCCAACCTGTGCAGATAACTCCTCAACCGTATATGTCGAACACACACGTCGTCATTCTCGCCGCCGGCAAGGGAACCCGCATGAAATCCGCGGCTCCCAAGGTTCTCCACCGCGCCGGAGGTTTCTCGTTGATAGAGCACGTCTTACGGGCCGCGGCCGCTCTGGCGCCGGCGACCACCGTGGTCGTCGTGGGTCATATGGCAGAGCGAGTCGAGGCTGCGCTCCCGATACGGCTGGGCCTTCGATTTGCATTGCAAGAGCCTCAGCTCGGCACGGGGCACGCGCTGCTCCAGGCGGAACCCCATCTCGCGGGGCAAACCGGCACGGTGGTGCTGTTGTCGGGGGACGTGCCGCTGCTCAGGCCCGAGACGCTCACGGCGCTGGTCGACAGACATATCGCGAGCAGCGCGGCCGCCACGGTGCTGACGGCGCGCGTCGATCGGCCACAGGGTTACGGGCGGATCGTGCGGCAGGACGGGCGCATCGAGGCGATCGTCGAGGACAAGGACGCGACGGCGGCCGAGCGCGAGATCGATGAGATCAACAGCGGCATTTATGCCTTCGCGCTGGCGCCGCTGTTCGACGCGCTACGGTCCATCGGCGCCGCGAACGCGCAGGGTGAGTATTACCTGCCCGATCTGGTGAAGATTTACCGCGGGCAGGGACTCGCGGTCGAAACGGTGTCCCTGGACGATCCGCGGGAGATCATGGGCGTGAACAGCCGGAAGGAGCTCGCCGAGGTGACAGCCATTCTGAAAGCGACGCGCAGCGACGAGCTCATGGCGTCTGGGGTCACGATCGTCGATCCGGCGTCGGCCTGGATCGGACCCGACGTCACGGTCGGGCCCGACACCGTGATTCACCCCAACGTGCATCTCGAAGGGCGCACTCGCATCGGCGGCGGGTGTGAGATCCACTCCGGCGTCCGCATCGTCGACGCCACGCTGGACGATGGCGTCATCGTCAATAATTTCTGCGTGATCACCGAGTCCCACATCAGGGCCGGGGCGCGGATCGGGCCGTTCGCGCACATCCGCCCCCAGTCGGACGTCGGCGAGGGGGCGCACGTCGGCAACTTTACCGAGCTGAAGAAGACCACGCTCGGGAAGGGCTCAAAGGCGAACCATTTGTCTTACCTCGGCGACGCGACGATCGGCGAGAAGGTGAATGTCGGGGCCGGCACAATTACGTGCAACTACGACGGCGTGCGCAAGCATCCGACGGTGATTGAGGACGGCGCCTTCATCGGCAGTGACACGCAGCTGGTCGCGCCGGTTCGCGTCGGCAAGGGGGCGTACGTCGCCGCCGGGTCGTCGATCGTCGAAGACGTGCCGGCCGGGGCGCTGGGCATCGCGCGCGGCAAGCAGGTCAACAAGGCCGGCTGGGTCGAGAAGAACAAGAAGTAGCCGAAACAAGGGGACCACGACATGTGCGGAATCATCGGGTACATCGGCGACAAGCAGGTGCTGCCGATTCTGATCGACGGGCTGCGGCGGCTGGAATACCGGGGCTATGACTCGGCCGGCGTCGCCGTGGTGCGCGACGGCGCCATCGAGCTTCGGCGCAGCGCCGGCAAACTGGCGCGGCTGGAAGAAGTGCTCGCCAGCAACCCGCTCGAAGGGGAGTACGGCATCGGCCACACGCGCTGGGCGACGCACGGGCGCCCGACTGAGGAGAACGCGCATCCCCATCGCGACTGCACCGGCCGCATCGTCGTGGTGCACAACGGCATTATCGAGAACTACCTCGATCTGAAGAGACAGCTTCAGAAAGAGGGGCATGTCTTCGTGACCGAGACGGATACCGAGATCGTGGCGCACCTGGTCGAGCGCGAGACCAAGGATGACGGGCTCGAGAACGCGGTGCGCCGCGCGCTGCTCTACATGCGCGGGCTGTTCGCGCTGGTGCTGATCTCGGCCGACGATCCGAACAAGATCGTCACCGTCCGCAATGGGCCGCCGATTGTCGTGGGCCTCGGCGAGAACGAGTTCTTCGTCGCGTCCGACATCCCCGCCATCCTGGCGCACACGCGCGACGTGGTGTTCATGGGCGACGAGGAAATGGCGGTGATCACGCCGGCCGGCGTCGAGTTCACCGATTACTCCGGCCGGGCGGTGTCGAAGAAGAGCACGCGTGTCGTGTGGGATCCCATCAGCGCCGAGAAGGCGGGATACAAGCACTTCATGCTCAAGGAGATCTTCGAGCAGCCGATGGCCATCAAGGAGACGGTCCTCGGGCGCGCCTCGGTCGAAAGCGGCAAGGTCTTCCTGCAGGAGATCCAGATTCCCGACGAGGTGCTGCGCGACGTCGAGCGGGTCGTGATCCTGGCCTGCGGCACGTCGTGGCATTCCGCACTGGTCGGCAAGTTCCTGATCGAATCGCTGGCGCGGGTGCCGGTCGACGTGGATTACGGCTCAGAGTATCGCTACCGCGACCCGATCGTCTCGAAGAACACGCTGGCCATCGTGATCACGCAGTCCGGCGAAACCGCCGACACGCTGGCTGCGCTGAGGGAGGCGAAGAAGAAGGGGGCACGGAGCATCTCCATCTGTAACGTCGTCGGCAGCATGGCGACGAGAGAGACCGAGGGGACGGTATATACCCACGCCGGTCCTGAAATCGGCGTCGCTTCCACCAAGGCCTTCACCACCCAGCTGGTGGCGTTGCACCTGCTGGCGCTGTATCTCGGCCAGGTGCGCGGCACGATCTCGCCCGATGAGGCGCGGCCGCACCTCGAGGCGCTGACGCAATTGCCGATGCTGCTCGAGCAGGTGCTCAAGTGCGAATCGGTGATCGAGGAGATTGCCAAGCGCTTCTACCAGCGCAAGGATTTCCTGTTCCTCGGCCGCGGCATCAACTACCCCATCGCGCTCGAAGGCGCCCTGAAACTGAAGGAGATCTCGTACATTCACGCCGAGGGCTATCCCGCGGGCGAGATGAAGCACGGCCCGATCGCCCTGATCGACGAGGAGATGCCGATCGTGGCGATCGCCCCGGACGATGCGGTGTTCGAGAAGATGGTCGGGAACATCCAGGAAGCAAAGGCCCGCGGGGGTGCGGTGATCGCGCTGACCACAGAGGGCCACGACGAGATCGCCCAGCTGATGGATCCGGCCCAGGATTTCCTGATTACCGTGCCCAAGGCGCACAGGCTGCTGACGCCCATCCTCATGGTCGTCCCGCTGCAGTTGCTGTCGTACCACATCGCCGTACGCCGCGGCTGCGACGTGGATCAGCCGCGGAACCTCGCCAAGAGCGTCACGGTCGAATAGTCGGAGGGGGGGCGGAGGGGGGCCGCGCCCGGGCCCCGCGCTACGCCCTCCGCCCTCCGGCCTCCGGCCTCCGCTCTCCGACTTGACATTGTGCCCTGAGCCGCTGAAGCAAACGGCCGCCCCCTCGGGGCGGCCGTCAGTGCGAAGGAGACCTGCGAGGGTTTAGAACACGAAGAGCAGGCGGGCCGACACGGTGTTGCCGTTGTACGGCCGGTTCCCGTAGCCCGTCGAAATCTCACCAAGGTAGTCGATCCGCGGCGTCCCGGGCTGCCCCGGGAGATCGATCGTGGCGAAGTCGCTCACGTCGAACTTCTCGTACCACCAACCGAGGCCAACCCCGACCTTCGGCGTGAAGAGGTCCTTCACGTCCGCGCGCAACTGCCGCCAGGAATTGGTGACGTGCGGGAGCGCCTCGAACGTTCCGGCCGCCGTCAGCGACGCGATACGCGGCCCGCCAAACGTGAAGCCGTTGTCGGAGTCGCTGAACGTATAATTCAGGCTGATGTCGGTGTTCCTCAGCGCTTTGTTGAGGTTGAAATACAGGTCGTAGTTGTTCACGCGCTCTTCGTTGTCGAGCGTCCAGTCCCGGGCCGGGTCGTTGAACTGCGGATCGGGCGGCGGGTTGGCGTTGCGCGACTTCTGCAGCGCGGTGTAGTTGTCACGGCCATAGTTCACGCCGAAATCCACGGTCTCGCGTGGCATGAAGGCCACGCCGATGGCAATGGCCCTGTTCTTGTTGTCGAGCAGCCCGAACTCCAACCCGGGGCCGCCATAAATGTCCTTCACGTACGTCATTGAGGCGGTGATGTCGATTTTGTCGACCGGCATCAGGGTCGCGGTGAAGTTGAAGCGGTCGCGATCGCGGTCGGCCTCGTCGTAGAAGCGGAGGCCTGGCTGTGCGCCGCCCTCTTCGAGCGCCATCACGGAGAACCCAAAGCCTGTTCGCGCGACGCGCTCATAGCCCGCGCGGAGGCTGAGATACTGGGAGCCGGTGCTGTCCCATGTCAGGCGGACCGCCTGGTCCCGCATGTCGTTGTGGGCGCGGCCGCTACGGTTGAAGTTGTCGTAGCCGTAGCCGACACGCAGGGTCGAGAACGGCATCAGCTTGAACGACAGCGCCGTATCAAAGGTGTCGCGCACAATGTCGAGCCCTTCGGCCACCCCGCCCGTCTCCTCGGGCACGGCGTCGAACCGCACGTACTCGACGGCCGTGAACGGCCGGGACAGGTTCGCGTGGGTGTTGTGGCGATACTTCGCGGTCAGCCCGACCTTGTTCGTCAGCCGCGTCGAGAAGTTCATCAGGGCGTTGACGGCGCGCACCTTGACCTCGGCGGTGGTCCGCTCCAGCGCGGCGAGCTCGGGGAACACCGCCCACACCGCCGGCTGATTGATCACGGCGTTGCTCGTCCAGGGAATCAGGTCGTCGTTCTGTGATTGGTCGATGATC
>JBKJRJ010000111.1:0-4640 GCA_046594705.1 Vicinamibacterales bacterium | reverse complement strand
CCCCGTCGATGTCCACGAGATCGATGGCGTGGAGTTCTGAGAACTTCACACCATAGCTGTTCTCCTGAGGCTCCTTGTTCATGATGACGTGCTGGCGGAACCGGATGTCGGTGCCGTTGCGATATTGCTCGTACCACGCCAGACCGAACCCGTGCGCCTCGAGCGCGGTGATGATGTCGGCCAGGCCATCGCCATTCACATCGTAGGCGTACATTTGTGAGCCGCCGGCGCCCAGCGGCTGGGCGTGAAAGCGCCAGACCGGATCGCCAGTTAGCGACGCCGGCTGTTCCCACCACCCGTTCTTCTCGAGCAGGTCGAGCCGTCCATCGGCATTGACGTCGCCAAGACCCATGCCGTGTGTGAACTTGCCGTATTTGTTGTTCGGTGACAGCGGATGGAAGGTCCACTCCTTCGCAGGAGCAGCCCAATCCGGCTCGGCATAGCCGTATTGACCTCCGGAAATGCAGATCAGCTCCGGCTTGCCGTCGCCGGTCAGGTCCGCAAACGTCGGAGACTCGTTGTCCGTCGGACTGAACACGTCGTGCCGCCGCCAGTGGGTTTCGGCGCCCTTTGGATTCTCGAACCACGTGGTGGACGTGCCGGGAAACCCGACGATGAGGATGTCGTTCCAGCCGTCTCTGTTGAAGTCGTGGGCCCACGCTAGAAAATTGTCGGAGTATTTGTTCGCCTGTCCAAGTGCGCCCTCGAAGCCCGGCACGGTGACGGTCGTCATCGGCCCGAGCTTCGACTGGAACGTCGCCGAGGCCGGATAGTACTCGCGGCGCTTCGTGAAGTCCGGGCCCTGCCACCACCATGGCCCCGAGATGATGTCCTTGATGCCGTCGTTGTTCAGATCCCCGACGTTGGCCCCCTCGCTCCAGAACTGATCGCTCAACTGGATGCGTTTGAAGGTGTGGAGCTCCGTGACCGGCGCGGTGGTTTGGGCCGAACCAACGACCAGCGCGAGGACGGCGGCTGTGATTGATATCTTCATCGGTTCACCCTTTGTTGACGATCTTGCTGATCCCGCTGAGGAGCTCCTTCCGCTCGGTGGCATCCGCCGTACGCCCCAGCCTGTCCGTCAGCACACGCAGCGCCTCCTGCGTGCCGATCGCCGCGATCCGCTGCACGGTGAATGCGAACAACCGCGGCAGTTTCGAATCGAACGACGCGCCCAGCGCGCGCGCCATGTCGAGCGCCACGACCGGCTCGGCAGCGTACCAGACCATCAACGGCAGATTCTGATCCGTCGCATCGTCGCCGTTCGCCAGCAGCCCCGCCAGCACGTCCCAGCGCTTTTCGACGGAGACGCGCTGCAGCGCGCTCGCGAGGTAGAGCCGCACCAGGGGCGACGGGTCCAGTCGGGCCATCCGCCCGAATTCGCGCAGCGCCGCATCTGACGGGTTTTTGCCGTCGACGAGGAGGTAGACGGCCCAGCTGCGGAGGTATTCGCTGCCATGGCCGAGCAGCGCCATCAGGTCGTTCTCGGTGAGTCCTCCTGTCACGTGCAGCGCCCAAAGCGCCCGTAGCTGGCGCGTCACATCAGGATTCTCATGGAGGATCCGCTTGAGGCCGGCATGCACCTTCGCATCGGGACCCCGCTCCTGCAGAATCCGCCGCGCATGGCGCACATACCAGTCGTTCCTGTGAACCTGCAGCGCGACGAGTTGCTCCGATGACAGCTCACCGAGGTTCACCCGGGTCCACCAGCGGTCCTTCTCGTGGCTGATCTTGAAAATGCGCCCGAGCGTCTTCTGATGGATGTCCGGATTGGTGCTATGACACTGATTCTTGTCGTACCAATCGATGACGTGCACCGAGCCGTCAGGCCCGTAGCGGAAGTTGAGCAGCTGACTCCATGAATCGTTGGCCAGCAGGAAGTCCGGCCCGTGTGTCGCGGTGTAGCCGGACCCCATTCGCTGCAGCCGGTCGGTATTGGTGCGGGCACCATGGAGGTTGTTCATGAAAATGCTGTTGCGGTACTCCGCCGGCCAATCGTCTCCGCCCAGGTAAATCATGGCGCCGACGTGCGCATGACCACCGCCAGCGGCCGCGGACCGGCCGTTCCCGGCGTGCGGGCCCTTCTTGCCCACCCAGTGGACGTGATCGGCGATCGTCTTCACGTCGTCGTAGATATTTGGATTGAAATGTTTACCGGCCTGGCGCTTGTATCTCGCGCCCTGGACCACATGAAAGAGATGCTCAATCACGCAGACCGTCGTGAAGGCGTGGCCGTAGTCGTTGAAGTCGAGCCCCCACGGGTTGCTGGTGCCCTCCGCGAAGACTTCGAACACGTGTTTCGTCGGGTGAAACCGCCAGATCCCCGCGTTGAGGCGCTGACGATCCGCGCCGGTCGCGCCAGGTTTCCCCACGTTGGAATGTGAGAACACGCCATGCGCGCCATAGAGCCATCCGTCGGGCCCCCAGGTGAACGTGTTGAGCACCTCGTGCGTGTCGTTGTAGGCCCATCCGTCGAGCATCACTTGCGGCGGCCCGGCGGGACGATCCTCTCCCTCGACAACGGGGATGAACAGCAGATACGGCGCCGCACCGACCCAGACGCCACCGAACCCCACCTCAATCGCGCTGACGAGATTCAGGTTTTCCATGAAGATCTTCCGCCGGTCGAGTCGTCCGTCGCCGTTGGTGTCCTCCAGGATGAGAATCCGGTCTCTCCCCTGGCCTTCGGCTGCGCGCACCGGATAGGTATGCGCTTCAGCCACCCACAGCCGGCCGCGGTCGTCGTAGGCGAAAGCGATTGGCCGCACGACATCGGGCTCCGACGCCGCCAGCGTCACCGTGAAACCCTTGGGCACGCTCATGGCGCGGGCGGCCGCCCTGGGCGACAGCCCGGCGTGCGCAACCGGATCCACCGGCGGCATGGTCGTGATGTCCGCGGGCGTGAGTTCGTTCACGAAGAAGGGTTTCGACTCGTGGAAGCGAAAATGATCGAAGTTGATGTGGGCCCACGGGTTCTCTTTGAGATAGGTCGCCGTCGGCGCCCCCGCTTCGTCGTCGACGAGACGAACGAAGATCTCCTTGCCGAGATGTGAGCTCAGATCCACCACCGCCGGCCGCAATGTGCGCTGGTCGGCACCGGAGATGCTGTAGACAGGCGTGTTGGTGTCCGCCGACACCAGTTCCACGCGCGTGCTGTCAAACGCTCCGCCCGACACGAGGAAGCTGGCGTACGGGTGAGTCACGGTGAACGGAACGGACGTCAGCGAGCCCTTCCGCGCGCTCCCTCCTACGGCGCTGCTGACCCAGTAGGTGCCCGCGTGCCCGTTGCGCGCCCCGGTCTGGCTCTCGGCCTTGACCAGCTCGAACGCGTCGCCTGCGGCTGTCCAATCGTTCAGTGTGCCGTTCTCGAAATCCAGGTTGAGCGCGCGTCCGTTCGCCGCGGGCGCGGCGCCCTCCGATGTCGGACGCGGTTGGTCCGACACCTCGAGGCGGCCGACCATGCCGGCCTGTCTGTGGCCGGGCACGGAGCAATAGTAGGTGTCGCTTTCGGACGCTTTGAATGTGAGGCTGGTGGTGGCTCCCTTGTCGAGAATCTGCAGACTCTTGAGCCCCAGTTTTTCCAGCACGACGTCGTGAACCATCACTTCGCCGTTGATGATCGTGATGCGCACCGTCTCGCCCGGGCGGGCCCATAGCGTCGGATTGCGCACGCCGTCGATCTCTCCCCCGACGCCGCGATACCCTGACATCGTCGCCTCCAGGACGTATTCGCGATCGACGGCGCCGGTCGTCTGAGCGGACTGGCCGACCAGGTCGGCGCGCATGCAGGCGAGGAGAAGAAGCGCCGCCACATGGGCGGCGACACGGGTGCGAGTCATGATGTCTCCGGCGAATGCGAGGACACGGATTGGTGAACGCTTTGAACTCGCCGTCATTGTAGATCGCTGAGTCGGTTCACGATCGTCAGACGCGGTTCGGCTCTCGCGGGTCGCCACGGTCGTTTCCGCCGAAGGGCCAGGCCTTGCTACGTGTCCCCGCGCTAACGTGCGACGTGCAGGATCCAGTCGATGACGCGGCGTTTGTAGAACATCCACTCAGGATGTCCCTCCCAGTTCTCCATCCCGTGCGGAGCGCCTTCAAGGGCGATCGTCTCGTGCCGGACGCCCAGCTCGGTCAGTCGCCGTGCGAAGGCCTGGGCCTGCGCCCACAGTCGCTCTGCGGTGCCGTTCACCATCAGCACCGGTGGCATGTCCGCATGTGCTCGGTGCATGGGGGAATATCGCCGGAGCTCCGCGCGCGATTCATCGTCGAGCACCGTTCGTCGAAACAGCCGTACGAGCAGCGACCGGGGAGACGCGTCGGTCACCATGGCATTGAAGTCGTAGACCCCGTAAAAGGACACGACCCCCGCGAGCGACGCGTCCTCCCCCGCCACCTGCGTCACCATCTGACCGCTGGCCGATTCACCGACAAGGACGATGCGCGCCGGATCGATGTTGAAACGCGTGTGCTCCGCGCGCACGAACCGGATGGCCTGGCGCACGTCCTCGAGTTGATCCTCATGAGTGAAGGCCGGCGAGAGACGGTAGTCGATCGAGAACCAGGCCAGACCGGCGCGCGACAGCGGTTCGAAGAGCGGCGTGACGTAGGTCACCTTGTCGCCGGCCTCCCAGCCGCCG
>JBKJRJ010000038.1:0-6135 GCA_046594705.1 Vicinamibacterales bacterium | reverse complement strand
GTCGTTGATCGGCTCGCGCGAGTCCTGGCCGGACGTGTCGGGCATGAAGCCGGGCATCTCGAGGACCCACATCCGGCCATCGGGGTCGAAATCAATCCAGATCGGATCGATCACCAGGGGTTCGCTGGCCACGAGCTGCACGCGATAACCGGGCGGCACCACGATGGTGGCGAGCTCCTGTTGCGGCGTCAGCACGGGAGCCTTGTCAGGCGTCTTGCGGACGGCCGGCGGCCAGGCCCGGCGCGCCTGGGGAGCGTCGCTTGCCGCCAGCGAACCGTGCAGGTGTAGGGGCGGTTCGAGAACCGCCCTCAGATGTAGGGGCGGTTCGAGAACCACCCACGCGCAAAGGCCCCACGCAATCCGCAGGCGTGGACGGGACGACGTCATTACTTCACGGGAATCAGCCGCCCGACCATGCCAGAGGTCGACTGCGAAACCGACTGGCCGGGCAGCTGCAACGACACGTAGAGGTAGCCGTCCGGCCCCGTGATGACGTCGCGCACCCGGCCGAACTGGTTGAACACCGTTTCCTGGTGCACCACCGTGTCGCCGCTCGTCTCGAGGCGCCGCAACTGCTGGCCCGCCATGCCGCCCACGAACAGATTGTTCTTCCACGCCGCATACTGGCTACCGCCGTAGAAGGCGATCCCGCTCGGCGCGAGCGTCGGGGTGTAGTAGACGACTGGAGGCTCCATCCCCGGTTCCGATCGTTTCGAAATGCCTGGTTCCACCCCCATCGTGACGATGCCCCACCCATAGTTGCGCCCGGGTTCGATGACGTTGATTTCGTCGCCGCCGTTCGGGCCGTGCTCGGACTCCCACAATTTGCCCGTCACCGGATCCCAGGCCAGGCCCTGCGGATTGCGGTGTCCGTAGCTCCAGATCGTCGGCAGGGCGCCGGGACGGTTCAGAAACGGATTGTCCTTCGGGATGGTCCCGTCGTCGTTGATCCGGTGGATCTTGCCCGTCGGCTTCGAGAGATCCTGCGCATCCGCCGGTTGCTGCTTGTCACCGATGGAAAAAAAGAGGTGATGCGCCTGGTCGAAGATGAAGCGCGACCC
Organism: Vicinamibacterales bacterium; assembly: GCA_046594705.1. Taxonomy (GTDB): domain Bacteria; phylum Acidobacteriota; class Vicinamibacteria; order Vicinamibacterales; family 2-12-FULL-66-21; genus JAICSD01. The sequence continues at coordinate 5,074 of JBKJRJ010000038.1, read as the reverse complement.
GTAGTGCGCGTTTCTGGGGTTGTAGATTCCGGCCGGCGCGCGGAACAGCACCTGCTGCTCGACCCACTCGTGATCCTTGATCTTGCCGCGGACGACGACCGTCATCGACGGAGGATCGGGTGGCCCGCCACGGCCCCGACCGGACTGCGCCGGCGGGCTCGCTGCGGTGGGGTCGGCTGGAGGGGGAGGCGGCGGAGCGACGTAGCCGGGCAGTGTCTCCGAGTAGGACAGGTAGACCCATCCGTTCTTCGCATAGTCGGGGTGTACCTCGACGTCGAACAGTCCGCCGTCCTGCTTCTCCCAGACCTTGGGCAACCCCTTGACCGCCTCCGGCAACAGCGCGCCGCGCTCGACGATGCGCAGGCGCCCGGGACGTTCGCTGATGAGCAGACGCCCGTCGGGGAGAAAGGCGAGGCCCCAAGGGGTCTCGAGGTTGCGCGCGACGATCTCCATCCTGAACGTCTGCTTTTCGGAGGTGATGACCTGCCCGTCGGGGTCGGGAACGTAGCGCGGCTTCTCTTTCAGGCTCGCGGTCTGCGTCCGCAGGTACGCCACCATCTGCCAGATCTGCTGGTCGGTCAGCGCGTCCTTGAAGGGGGGCATGCCGGCGGCGACGAAGCCGTCGCGGATGTTCTTCGCGATGGACTCATCATCATTGCCGTGGAGCCACTTGTCGGCGAGCAGGCTGGGTGCGCGGGGTCCGGGCGCGGCGGTCTCGCCGTGACAGGTGGCGCAGACCTCGGTGAAGAGCTGCGCGGTCGGATTCACTCGGCCTCCCCGCCCGGGCGCCGGCGCGCCGGCCTGTGCCACGGGCGGCTGAACCGGGGGGGGCGCTTGCCCCTGGAAGCTCAGCACCACGGCCCCGGACGCCGTCAATCCGAGCATCACCACGCCGAGCATCACGTTCATCAGTTTCATCGCAGGTATCCCAATCGTCTCATCGGCTCAATAGGTCGCCCGGCCGCCGCTCATGTCGTAGACGGCCCCGGTCGCGAACGAGTTTTCCTCGGACGCCAGCCAGACCGCCAGCGCCGCGATCTCCTCCGTGCGAACGAACCGCGCCCGTGGGATCTTCGACAGCATGTAGTCGATGTGCGCCTGCGTCATTTGGTCGAACATCCGCGTCTTCGCCGCCGCCGGCGTGATGCAGTTCACCGCGATGTCGTCCCCCGCCAGTTCCTTCCCGAGCGACTTGGTCAAGGCAATGACGCCGGCCTTGGCAGCGCTGTAGGCCGACGCGTTCGGATTGCCTTCCTTGCCGGCGATCGAGGCGATATTCACGATGCGGCCGTAGTGCTGGGCGCGCATCAGGGGCACGACCGCCCGGCAGCACAGGAAGATGCCGGTCAAGTCGATCTCGAGCACCCGCCGCCACTCGTCCGGCGGATACTCCCAGGTCGGCAGGTTCGGCCCGGTAATCCCGGCATTCGCGACCAGGATGTCGATGCCACCGAAGCGATCCACGGTGGCGCCAGCCGCCGCGTCCACTTGATCACCGTTGACGACGTCCACCGTCGCGGTGTCTACATCGCCGAGCGCCGCGAGCTCCCCCGCCGCGATCTCCAGGGTCGCCGGATCGCAGTCCCAGAGCGAGACGCGTGCCCCGGATCGCAGCAGGCGTTCCGCGATCGCGCGGCCGATTCCCTGGGCGCCCCCGGTCACCACCGCCCGCCGGCCGGTCAGGTCGAACTGGTGCATCGCGCGGGCAGTCTACCCCGTTTTTCGTCCGGCACTGGCGTCCCACGATCGAGCTGTGACACTATGGCGCGCCATGAATCAGGATCTGACCCAGCCGGCCTCAGACGTGCCCTCGCGCATCCGGACCCGCGTCACGGCGTACGCCCTCATGATCGCCGTCGTCATGTATCTGGATCGTGTGTGCATCGCGCAGGCGGCCCCGTTAATCAGCCACGACCTCGGCCTGAGCCGAGTGCAGATGGGCTGGGCCTTCGCGGCATTCAACTGGGCGTATGCGATCTTCGAAGTCCCTGGCGGCTGGCTCGGCGACCGGATCGGGCCGCGGCGGGTCCTGACGCGCGTCGTGCTCTGGTGGTCCTTCTTCACGGCCGCCACCGGCTGGGTGTGGAACGCGCCCACGCTGATCATCACGCGCGCACTGTTCGGGGCCGGCGAGGCCGGCTGCTTCCCCAACCTGACGCGCATCTTCACGACCTGGCTCCCGGTGGCCGCACGCGAGCGCGTGCAGGGGCTGCTCTGGTTCTGTGCGCGGTGGAGCGGCGCGTTCACGCCGCTGCTGGTCGCTTACGTCCTCGAATTCATGAGCTGGCGGAACGCGTTCGTGCTCTTCGCCCTGCCGGGCGTGATCTGGTCGATTTTCTTCTATCGCTTCTATCGCGACGATCCCCGCACACACCCGGGGATCAACGCCGCCGAACTGGCGCTGCTGCCTCCCGCGGCGGACACGGCCGTTGGGGCGACAGTCCCCTGGGACCGTCTGCTGCGCAGCGGTTCGATGTTGCTGCTGTGCCTCCAGTACGCCTTCCTGTCGTACGGCTGGTATTTCTACGTGACCTGGCTGCCGACATATCTGCGTGAGGCGCGCGGCACGAGCGTGAAGTTCGGCGCGCTGCTGGCGGCGCTGCCGCTCCTGCTCGGCGGCCTTGGCTGTCTCGCCGGGGCGCGGCTCATCCCCCGCGTGGCGCGCGCGACCGGCAGCGTGATGCTCGCGCGTCGCATCGTCGCCATCATCGGCTTCGTCGGGGCGTCGGCATCAGTTCTCCTCTTCGTCCAGGTGCAGGATCCGGTACGCGCGATGCTCCTGCTGGGGCTCGCGGGATTCTTCAACGACTTCGTCATGCCGGCCTCATGGGCCGGCTGCATGGACATCGGCGGCCGCCATTCCGGTACGGTGTCGGGCGCCATGAACATGGTGGGCAACATCGGCGGCGCGCTGTCGCCGATGATCGTCGGCTACATCCTCACCTGGAGCCCCGACAACTGGGCGCTCACCTTCTACGTGTCGTCGGCGATCTACCTGATGGGCGCCATCTGCTGGCTGTTCATCGACGCGCACACGCCACTCGAAGAGGTCGCCACGTAGCAGTTCACGATTCGCAGTTCACGGTTTACGGTTTACGGTTTACGGTTTACGGTTTTATAGATGACACACAAGCACGTATTGGAATCGTTTCGGCTGGATGGTAAGGTCGCCCTCATCACGGGAGGCGCACGCGGGCTGGGCCGGACGATGGCCATCGCGCTCGCCGAGGCGGGGGCGGACGTGGCGCTCGCCGGACGATCGCGCGAGGCCTGCGAAACCGCGGCCAAGGAGATCGCGGACGCAACCGGCAGGACGATCCGCGCCTTTCAGGCCGACGTCACGGCGGGGGCCGACGTGACGCGCCTCGCCGCCGAGGTGACCGCCGGGTGCGGAGCGATCGACATCCTGGTCAACAACGCCGGCACCAACATCCGCGGGAAGATCGCGGAGTTGTCGGAGGACGACTGGGACACGGTCATCGACACCAACCTCAAAGGTCCGTTTCTCTGCTCGCGCGCGGTCGGCCCGCAGATGGTCGCGCGGGGATGGGGCCGCGTGATCAACCTGGCCTCCATCATGTCGGTGGTCGCCCTGCCGGGGCGCGCGCCCTACGCGTCGTCCAAGGCGGGCGTCCTGGGGCTGACGCGGGTGCTCGCGCTCGAATGGGCCGGCACCGGCGTGACCTGCAACGCGATCTGCCCTGGCCCCTTCGCCACCGACATGAACCGCCAGCTGCTGAACGACCCGGTGGCCTATCAGCAGTTCGTCAGCCAGATTCCGCTCGGTCGCTGGGGAGAGCTCGACGAGATGGCGGGCGCGGCCGTGTTCCTGGCCTCGGACGCCTCGTCGTTCGTCACCGGCAGCTCGCTGTTCGTGGACGGCGGCTGGACGGCGCGGTAGGAGCCCGTCTGAGCAATGACGATTTGCTGATTGCAGACTGAAGATTCACGGATGGTCGATTGACGATTGGTCGATTGGGATATCGGCAGTCGCCCATCTGCAGTCACCACTGAGTCAGTTCGCTTATAACTCCGCCAGCCGCGTCGTCGCATCGCCGAAGCGGTCCAGCGTGACACCCATGCGATCCATGAGCGAGAGGTGCAGGCTGCACGCCTTCCGCCCCTCGTCTCCCCTTTCGAGATAGTCGAGGATCCGGCCGGTCGTGATGGTGCCGCCGCCCTTGCCGGCGATCAGGAACGGCAACTGGTTCGCGCCGTGGAGATCGCCATCGAACAGGCTGGACGTGGCCATCAGGATCGAGTTGTCGAGGAGCGACGTCTCCCCCTCTGAGATCTCTTTCATGCGCTGCGTGAGATAGGCGAACTGCGCGATGTGGTACTGATTAGTCTTCAGGTACATCGCCTCCTTTTCCGCGGCGCGGCCGTTGTGGGTCAGGTCGAGGTGCAGCGCGCCCTGTACTCCTTCGAGGAACTTGAAGTTCATCTGGGACAGGTCGTTGTTGAGCATCAGCGTCGCGACGCGCGTTCTGTCCATCTGGAACGCGAGCACCACCAGATCGAGCATGAGCTTCATGTGATCGGGGACGTTCTGGGGAAGCTCGTTCTTCGGGCGCGGCATGTCGGGCTGCGCCAGCGTCGGGCGCCAGCCTTCGATGCGCTCTTCCTTCGAGGCCCGCTCGATCCGCTTCTCGATGTCGCGGATGGACTCGAGGTACTCGCTCAGCTTCTCGTTGTCGCCATGGCTGATCCTCGGCCTGAGACTCTGGGAGTCGCGCCGGATCTCGTCCAGAATGCTCCGATCGAGCTGGCGGGCGCTGCCGTCCCCGACCAGACGGTCGAAGACGCGGGAGGGATACAGTTCCTTGGTCGCGGGCTTGGTCGGCGTGCTCCACGACACGCTCGAGCCGTAGATCATCGACAGGCCGTCCTCGAGGCGAAGCTCGTTCGGCTCGATGCCGAGCACCAGGCTCGGAATCGCTGTCCGTCCCCCGATCCGGCTGGCGATGATCTGATCCATCGAGGTTCCCACGCGGATCTCGTTCGGATCGAGACTAGCGAGTACCTCGAGTCCATCCGCGACATCGAGAAGCGGATCGAGCGGGCCTCGAAGGAA
>JBKJRJ010000564.1:0-3645 GCA_046594705.1 Vicinamibacterales bacterium | reverse complement strand
TGTGATAGTGCCCGTAGGCATGGTTCTTCGCCGACATGATGATGGTGTCGTAGGCGAGATCCTGGGCGCCTTCGCTCTTCACGACGAAGTCGAACACCGCGGCGAGCGATCGCTCGGGAATGCCCGGCCGCGTCGACTGGATCAAGGCGCGGTGGCCCTTGACCCCGATGCGCGCGGCCTCGCGCATGAGGGCAAGTTCGACTGGCGACTTGAACTTGCGGAGGTTCCACACGATCGCGGTGCTGTCACGGACGTCGGCTTGCGGAAACCGCTCGCGCAGTTGCCTGACGAACTGGAGTTCGCGTGTCAGCCGCCCGTCCCACATATTGAGCGTCGTCGACTTCTGGAGCGCGTTGAACTTCTCGTTGCTGTTTTCGCGGCCGAGTTCCTCGGGCTTGAACACGGTGTAGACGGGCCGGCTCCGGTTGACCAGGCCAGTGATGAACGAGGAGAACTGCTCGGCTGGCAGCGCCCGGTCGATGCCGGAATACTCGACCGGCGTGCGGACCAGGTCGAGCGGAATGGCCGCGCTGTCGGCCGCGGCCTCGGTCGTCGTGAAGAAGAGCACGCTTTCCTTGCGCATCCCGTCGACGACGAGGAAGGCGTCGGGGAGCTCGACACCGGTCATGTAGAAGAAGTCATGGCCCTGGCGGAAGGGGGTGTCGCTGGCCTGCGTCGTGGCGCCGAGGAAGATCGCCGCGCCATCGCCGATCTTCTCCATCAACCGGGCGCGCCGGCCGGCGTACTCCGCCTTGTCGAACGTGTCGAACGAGCCTATGGTGTGCGCCGGTACCCCGACCAGCGCGACGCCAAGGACCAGGCCAAGGGCCGCGATACAAGATCTCATGGAATTAGAACCCGCCCGTCTTCCGAAACTCCCCGAACTCCGCCAGCGTCCACACACCGGGGTCGAGCACGACCGCTGCCGGCTCGGTGTCCGCGGGAATCGTGAAGGTGGACTCCCGGCCCGTCACCTGCATCTGTGTGACGGACGGTGATGTGCCGGCGACTGAGGTGCTGGCGCGATTGACGACACCCACGCCAAGTGAGAAGCGGAACGGATCCGCCGCCTGCGTCTGTCGTATCACGACGACAATCTGCCTCGCCGCCGCGTCGTAGCGCCAACTCCCCGACACCTGCGGCACGCCGCTGCGCGTCAGCCACTCGGCAAAGAACCAGCCCAGGTCCTGCCCTGACACTTCTTCCATGGCGCGGCGCAGATCGGCGGTGGAGGCGATGCCGTTCATATGGCGCTGGTAATAGAGCCGAATGCCGCGCCAGAACGGCTCCGTGCCGATGCGGTCGCGCAGCATGTGCAGCGTCCAGGCGCCCTTCTGGTAGACCAACTGATTGTTCGGTTCCTTCGCGGCCTCGTCGAGATTGACGTGCACCACCGGCGTGTTCGGCAGCGTCTTCTCGAGTCGCAGCACGGTGTCGCGACTGCGGCGCAGGCCGTCCACGAACGCGTCGCGGCCGTTGGCGTATTCCGTGTAGAGCAACGTGAAATACGTGGCGAACCCCTCGCTCAGCCACACGTCGTTCCAGTCGTTCTCGGTCACCGCGTCGCCGAACCATTGATGCGCGGTCTCATGCACCACCGGCGCATTGCCCGCCGTCACGCTCTTCTCTCCGTAGAAAATATTGCTGACGTGCTCCGTGCCGCCGCCCATGCCGGCCGCTTCCACGTGCGCGAGTTTCTCATACGCGTACGGACCCACGCGATCCGAGAAGAACTCGAACGACCCGCGCGCGTCCTTCTCGAGTGCCGCCAGGCCCTTGACCTCGTCCTGGGGAAAGACCCAGTACGACAGCGCCACGCCCCGGACCACGCCGCCCTGCCGCACCAGGAACCGGGCGACGCCGAGCGAGTAGAGCCACGACGAAATCGGCACGTTCTGCTTCCAGTGCGTGCGCCGCAAGCCGCCGGGCAGATCGACCTGCTCCACCACCAGGCCGTTGGACACGACCTGATAATCGGCCTTGGTGGTCACGATCAATTCGCCGGTCGCTTTGTCTGCCGGATGATCGATCATCGGCAGCCACTGTCGGGCGCGGTGATACCAGTTCTCGCTAAAGGCGGTGCGCTCACCATGAATGTTGTTCACGAGCCTCAGGCCGTTCGCCGGCACACCGTGGTACCCGATGTTGAACGTGACGTCATCGCCGGCCTTGGCATCGGCGGGTATCGGCAGGTGCAGCCGATCCTGCCGGTGGTCGACGGTGAGAGTCCGGCCGCCCGACGTGACGCTCGTAACCGCCATGCCCTGGCCGTCAGCGGTCGGCGTCGCGAAATCAAGGACGGCCTCGCGGACGCCAGGCGTCACCACTCGCAACGTGACGGCCGCTTCGCCCTGAATGTCATTCGAGTCGCTCGTCAGCAACGTGAGTCGGAAGGCATAGTGCCTGGCGTCGATGGCAGGTTGACGGGGATAGGTGTCGGCGCGGATGTCCGCGCCGAAGACGAGCGCGGCCAGCGCGGTGGCGGACAGCGCGACCAGGAGATGACGAACGACGCGGTGCGGCATGGGCGAGATGGTAATGCACCTGGCGGGTTTCTGGTGCCGGGGAAGCGCCGCAGGAACGATTCCACCAGGCTCGCAGTTAGTGCCGGGCGAGAATGGCGAGGCGCCTGGCGGGATCCGCCCGCCGAGCAGCTCACGATCACAGGGACACCATAGAGGCCCCGGATCCGCGCTGACCTCTGGACATCAGCTTGCGCAGAACGCTCCCGGTGTCGACCCGGTCCAGCGTCGAAAGGCGCGGCGCTGCACGGCTGGAAGAATTTCGTCTTGATGCTGGTGGGGTGGAAGCGCGACCCCACCAGCATCGAGAGTAGGCTACGGGAGCTTCGCGGCGAGCACATCGACCCGCTCGATCGTTGGCGGTTTCGAGAGCAGCTCACCGGCCTTGGCGCCCAGGGCCGCGGCGACCCGGCCCTGGAGATGTGCCTGTCGCCCCGATTCGTCAGGGAACGCATCGAAGATGCCGAACGTGGCCCGTCCCATCCGGATGGCAAACCACGTCGTCGTGGCAGGTTCTTCCTGCACGATCGCCAATCCACCCTTCAGGAATGCTTCCAGATCGGCCTCCTTGCCGGGCTTGGCTTCGAGACGCACGAGTAATCCAACAGTGACCATGGCTCTCCTCTTGAGTTGTTGTCGACGGACGATATACGGCGGAACTCGTCTCCTGGATGTTCGCGGGACCACGAAGCGCGCTCGGCGCCGGCCTTCAGGTCACGGGGCACATTCTGCAGCCTGCGCGCTGTCGTGAGGCCAGCCGGCGGCCTGTCGTGAGGGGAGGGGCTGAGGGGACGGTGACTTGGCCATCGGCAAGATCATGCCGGCGGAGGCTCCTCGCCGTGTTGACTGAACCAGTGGCGCAGGAACAGCAGGTCAGATGCGTCTTTGTCGCGGTGCGTGATGACCTTCATGCGCCAGAGCAGTCGGGGGTGAGGCGAACGGAATCGATACACCATCGACCTGATGAATGACCACGTCGGTGGCCGCTTCGGCGTAGTCGATGCCACCGGCCGAGCGCATGACATCCACGAGGATCTCGTCGGCGATCCGGACGACATCGTATTGCTGCAGTTCACCTGGCTGAAGTTCGCTCGCCGCGTGGTCTGGCAGGGTGGCCAGAGCG
>JBKJRJ010000298.1:0-13835 GCA_046594705.1 Vicinamibacterales bacterium | reverse complement strand
GCGCGCCCCATCGCGATGAGACCGGCCATCGCTTTCGCCGTGTAGGTCGGATCGACGAACAAGGCTTCGCGCCTGGCGGCCAATTCCATGGCCTCGATCGACTGCCTGGTGGGGATGCCGTAGCCGTCGCCGACGAAGCGGTCGTCTATTTCGATCGGCGCATCTCTAAGAAACCCGGTCGACACACCGAGCAGCTCCTCGAGGCCGCCCAGAATCCGCCTGACCTCACCGGCGATCGCGGCCGACGGATCGTCGGCGCTGATTCCCACGATTCGAGTCGCGAGCCCGTGGAGGCGGCACCCGGCGATGAGCCCCGCCTGCGTCCCACCTGAGGACGTCGAGAGCACGATCAGATCCGGCGCCGGGGTCTGCGACAGCAGCTCCGTGACCGCCAGCGCGTAGGCGGCGGCGCCGAGAGGCGTGGACGCGCCCAGCGGGATGACGAATGGACTGCGTCCCTTGCGCCTGAGCTCCTCGGCGGCGGCCGCCATCGCAGGGGCGCGCGCCTCCCGCGATCCCACGTATCGCACCTCAGCGCCGAGCAGCCGATCGAGGAGCGCGTTCGCCGTCGGCCTCTCGGGCGGCGTGCCGTTGGCGACCAGCACACACCCGAATCCAAGGCGGGCGGCGACCGACGCGGTGGCCCGCGCGTGGTTCGACTGGATCCCCCCGGTCGTGATCAGCGTATCGGCCCCCTCCGCAAGGGCCTGCGCAACCACGATCTGGAGCTTGCGGATCTTGTTTCCCCCGAACCCGAACGGGATCGCATCGTCGCGCTTCACCAAGAGGCGCGGGGCCGCCTGCCCTGAGCTTGTCGAAAGGACGGCGTCACGAAGGCGTGACAAATCTTCGACGGGCGTGGCGGCGGACGCAAGGGACAGCCGCGGGATCTTGGCGAGCCGCTCCAAGGCAGCCCCATGAACACTCATCGGAAGCGGTAGTATAGAGGGTTACGAAACAGGAGATTCAGGAGATCGGGAGAAGTTTTTCAGGCTCGAGTACGTTCGCCCTGAACTCCTGAGGCTCCTGTGAAAAGATCTCGATGAGTGTACTGGTTGAGCGACTGAAGAGCGGAACGCCGGTGATCGCGGCCGAGCTGCGTCCGCCACGGGCCGAGCTCGAGACCGCGGCGAGCATGGATGCCTGGATCGACACCTACCACGCGGTGCGCGGGCTGACACGGGCGGGCACGTTCGTGCTCCTGACCGACAGCGCGGTGGGGATGAAGGAAGAAGACAACCTCCGCCACCTGGTCATCAATCTCGGCACCGATGTCCCCCGCTCCCACGTCGTCCCCTTTCTGACCTGCAAGCACACGTCGGAGTACTGCCTGGCCTACGCCGACCGAGCCCGGCACAACGGCTTCGAATCGCTGGTGATCCTGGGCGGCGACAAGCATGTCGGACCGGCGCGGTGCGTCGAGCACGCCTGGCAGCTTCGTGAAATGGTCCGCGCGCGCGAAGCGGCGCTGGCGCTGGGGGGCTGGGCCAACCCGCACTCGGACGCGGCGATGCAGGTCCAGCATCTGCTCGCGGACCGCGTCACCGCCGAGTTCTACCTGACGCAGATTGTCTCGCACTACAGCCGGCCTGCGGTCGAGGGCTTCCTGGCGGAGGCCGAACGCCGCAACCTCGCGCTGCCGGGAGTGTTCGGGGTGTTCTACTACCGATCGGCAAACGCGCGGACGCTGGAAACCCTTCGCGAATTCCTGCCGGTGCCGGTCGACGAACTGCGCGAGGAATTCGCCGGCGGCGGCACCCCGGACTCCGTCTGCGCGCGCTCGATTCGCGAGCTGACGGCCTCGGGGGTCCGTCATTTCTACGTCAGCAACCTGCCGATCGGGCGGGCCGCGTCAACGCTCGAGAGGGTCTTGAATCTTGTCTGAGTCGCGTTCGGCCGACCGGCATTTCCTCGACTCGATCCCGTTGTCGGGCATCATCCGCATCCGCGACATGATGTACACCGTCAACGATCCCTTCCGCCTCGACCAGGGGGACGTCAGTTTCGACGCGCCCGACACCGTCAAGGAGGCGATGCGCCGCGCGATCGACGAGAACCGCAGCCACTACCTGCAGACGACCGGCGTGCCGCGTCTGCTCGAGCTGCTGGCTGAGAAGCTGCGCGTCCAGAACAGGATTCCCGTCGGCAGCCCCGATGAAGTCATGGTCACGACCGGTGGGATCCACGGCCTCTTCATCATCTGCCAGGCGCTGTTGCGGCCGGGGGACGAGGTGGTCATTCCGGACCCCGAGTGGCCGCCTTGCGCCGGCAACATCCGGCTCGCGCACGGTGTGCCGGTCCCCTGTCCGCTGCACGAATCGCGCGGCTGGCGCTGGGACCTCGACGAGCTCGCCGCGACGATCACGCCAAAGACACGCGCAATTTACCTCAACTCCCCAGGCAATCCGACCGGCGGCGTGCTCACGCGCGAGGACATTCAGGCCGTCGCGTCACTCGCCGCGCGTCACGGCATCTGGATCATCTCCGACGAGGCCTACGAGGACGTGGTCTTCGAGGGTGAGCACGTCAGCGCGGCTTCGCTGCCCGGGGCCTACGAGCGAACCATCTCGTTGTACACGTTCAGCAAGACCTACGCGATGACCGGCTTGCGCCTGGGGTATGTCGCCGCGAAAGACGCGGCGCTGCGCGACCGGATGAAAAAGGCGCTGTTCTACACAGCCAGCAACGTCGCGTCGGTGGTCCAGTTCGGCGGCATCGGCGCGCTCGAGGGGCCGCAGTCACGCGTGACCGAATTGCGCGAGGAGTTGGGGGCGCGACGAGACCTGTTTTACGACGGCATTCGCGCGAGCGCCGGAGAGGTCTTTTCTGGGGAGCCACCGAAGGGGGCGTTCTACGGCTTCCTGCGGATCAACCCTGACTGGATGCCCCCGTCCGGCACGCGCGGCGAGTCGCTCTCATGGGCGATGACGGAGTACCTGATTGGCGAGGGAAGGATCGGATGCGTGCCCGGCGTCGACTTCGGCGCCAACGGCGAGGGTTATCTACGGTTCTGCTTCGCGCGCGACCGCAGGGAGTTGACCGGCGCGCTCGACTCGATGCACGCGCTGTTCAGCTCGCCTCCGTCTCGCAGTCGGCCAGCCGTTCCAGCAGCACATCGGGGTTCGTGATGTGGTCCAGGATGAAGGGCATTCATTTGACGTGGCGGCCGCCATCGACGCGGATCGTTTCCCCCGTGACGAAGTCGGTCTCGACGAGGAAGATGACGGCGCGGACGATCGCCTGCACGCCGCCCCAGCGGCCGAGGGGGGTCGCTGCCTCGACGGCCTTCTGCTCCTCGACGGTCGTGCCTGGCGGCGCCACGATCGGTCCGGGGGCGATCGCGTTGACCAGGATCCCGTCGCCGGCAAGCTCGAGCGCCAGCCCCTCGGTCAGCGCGATGACGCCTTTTTTCGCGACGTAGTAAGGCAGGAACCCGGGATAGCGGGGTCGCCCGCTCGCGGCCACCCAGTCAGAAAAGTTGATGATCCGCCCGCCACCGCCACGACGCATGTGCGGCACCGCGGCGCGGGCACAGAGAAAGGCCGCGCGCAAGTCCACGTCGAGCACGCGGTTCCAGGCGTGCTCGTCGGTGTCGTCGAACGGCACCGGGCTGTAGACGGACGCCATGTTGATGAGGACGTCGAGCCGGCCGAGGGCCGCGGCCGCGCCGTCCACCAGCGCCCGGCACTCGTCCGGGTTCGCGAGGTTGGCGCTCGCCAGGTGGGCGCGGCGGCCGGCCGCCGCGATCCCCTCGGCGGCGGACTCGGCTTCAGCGCGCGAGCTGTTGTAGGAGAGGCCGACGTCCATCCCCGCCGCCGCGAGCGCGCGCGCCACCGCGGCGCCGATCCGTTTCCCGCCAGTGATGAGAGCCGCTCCGCCTGCAATCTGCATGGGTCAGGCTTCGATCTTGCCGACCAGGACGAGGCCGAAACGGAGGGCGCCGCCGGCAATGGGCACTTCCATGACGATCGCCTGGTGCCCGAGTTCCGTGGTGTGCACGGTGAGCGGCGCGTCGGTCGCGACGGGCGGGTCGAGGCTCCAGACCGCCGGATGCGATCCGCCGATGGCCAGCTTCGACAGGTCGACCGTCGCGTCGTGACCACGCAGCGCCGCGTCCTTGTCCTGGGACCCCGGCGACAGCAGGAGGAATTCGCGGTACGGCGAGACCCCCAGATGATCGCCATTGGCGGGCTGGATGCCGTAGCGGAGCGTATAGGTGCCGGCCTTGATCACGCGGCCGCGGACGTCGCGGAAGGCCTTCTCAATCCGCACCGCGCCGGTGAGCGTGCCCTCCGGCAAAGCCGTCCAACCGGGCGGCGCCGACGTGACCGGCAGTATTTTCACCCACCAGAACGTCAGCGTGTTCGCGCCGACCGTCGCCGTCACGCCGCCGGGCGCGAGCAGCGCGGCCACCGCCGGGGCGAGGTCCGCCGGCGCCGGGTCGGAGTGTCTGGTTCCCGAAAGATCGGGCGGAGCCTGCCAGAGCAGCAGGCCCAGGATGAGGCACGCGACTGACAACAGCGGCCGCCTACTTCAGTTCGAACGCGCCGTAGAACGAGGCCCGCTTGTCGCCCATCGACCACTGGGTCCCGAGCGACGAACCCGACCACGCTTCCGACGTGGTGTGCCCGAGCGCGGACTGGGTCGTGGCCGCGAGCGGCGTGAACCACTGGATCGCGCCGCAGGTCGGCGAGTGATCCATCCTGGTGGCGACATCGAGAGAGGCCTCGCCCGCGGTCACCGCCAGCCGATCGACGCTGCGGGTGAACGAGATCGGCACGGCCTTGAGTTCGATGACGTCGCCCAGCATCGCCGGCGCGAGCTTGCGGGCCATCGCGACCAGCGCGTCGCGCTGGGCCGCGGTCGCGCGCGCATCGACGCGGATGGCGCTGCGGACCTTGGTCGGCGAGGCGCCGCCGACTTCGTGCGTCCCGAGGTTGTTGTCGCCCGAGACGACCGCGACGATCGACAGCCCGTCGAGCGAGACACCATTCACCTGGCCACGGCCGACCCGCCAGGCGAGGATGGCTTCGCGGCCCGCCCCCTCCCCTTCGCTACCGACGATGCAGCCCCCGGCGAACACTTCGGCGGTGCGCGCCTCCACGTAATCACCGGTGATCGAGGTCGATCCGCCGCTGGCCGTGAGACCGGCCGCCGCCAGAACGAACGCCGCGAGTGTGACAGCTGTATTGCGCATGATGCCTCTCAGAAGATCTCCCGCGTGAAGGCGGAAGCCACAGGAATTCCAACGAGAATCGTTCCGCCTGCTATTTTAGCCCGCCGCGGCCGTCCCGTGGCGTCCGCGGGGAGCCCTTCGGTGGTTTCCCCTTCAGGGGGAAGGACGTTAGTGGTCGCAGCAGCTGCGGTCGCCGGCGCAGAACTCAGCCGTAACCGGCAGCCCATCCGGACCGAAGTTCTTCTGGGTGCAGGCACACCAGAACGCCGTGGCCGCGATCGGGTCGCGGTAGGGGGCCATTTCTTCCTCCGAGTGCGAATCGGCGTGGGCGTACATCCCCTTGTGGCGGAGGTTCCCGCAGTGCACCGGCGTGACGTGCCGAGAGGTCAGTGGATTCATACCCAGTTCACCTTCATCCCTGCGGCCTTCATGATGGCGCGCTTCACGGCCGTCCGGGCGATCTGTACCTTGTAGCTGTTCTGGGTCATCGGCTTGGCGCCGGCAATCGCCGCGTCTGCGGCCGCCATCGCCGTCTGCTCGGTGATCGGCTTACCGGCCAGCGCCTGTTCCGCCGCTTGCGAGCGCCACGGTATCGGCGCCACCGCGCCCATCACGATCCGCGCGCCGCGCACGGTGGTCCCGTTCATGTCGAGCACGGCGGAGGCGGCCGCGAGCGGCCAGTCGTGCGACTGCTTGAAGCGGACCTCGTAGGTGGCGTTCTTCGCCGCGCCGGGCGCCGGCAGCATCACGTGCGTCAGCAGCTCGTTGGGTTGCAGCACGGTTTCGCCAAAGATGTTCCGATCCGGCATCACGTAATACTGCTCGGCCGCGATTTCGCGCTCGCCGGCGGGACCGACGACGCGGAACTTCGCCGCGAGCGCCACGGCCGGGACGGCGAGGCTCGACGGATGGATGATGTGGCACGGGCCATCGCCGAAGATGGCGTGGTACTGGTTCTCCCCGTCAACCGCGAAGCAGCGCGAACCGCCCTTCTTGAGGCAGGCGAACTCCTCGTTGCGGTAGTACCAGCAGCGCGGACGCTGATTCAGGTTGCCCCCGACCGTGCCGGCGTTGCGAATCTGCGGCGTGCCGACTTCTTCGGCGGCGTGGGCGATGGCCGGGTACATCCGGACGACGTCGGCGTGGACCGCGAGATCGGCGATCGTGACGGCGGCACCGATGCGGAGGCCGCCGTCAGCCGTCTTGGTAATCGAGCGGTCGAGGTTCTTGACGTTGACCAGGCGATCGGGCTGCGCGATGTAGTCCTTCATCAGCGCCAGCAGGTCCATGCCGCCCGCGAGCGGCAGGAACTTGCCGCGCTCGGGGCCGAGCGCCGCGATGGCTTCTTTCTCGTTCGCCGCGTTGACGTAGGCAAACGGCTTCACTGCGTCCCTCCCGCGCGCTCCTGCTGGAGCGCCGCCAGCACCGTATCGGGCGTGACGGGCAGTTTCCTGATCCGCACCCCGGTGGCGTTCGACACCGCGTTGGCGATGGCCGCGGCGGTGGAGATGATGGGCGGCTCGCCCAGGCCGATCACGCCGCGCTCCGGCTGATCGACGAGGGTGACGTCGATGACGGGGACGTCGGAGATCCCGGGGACCGAGTACCACTCCATGTTGGGGTTCACCATTTTCGCGGTGTTGCGGTCGAGGATCCGGTTTTCGTAGAGCGCGAAGCCGAGCCCCATGATGATGCCGCCGTACATCTGGCTCTCGGCGGTCAGCGTGTCGACGATCATCCCGCAGTCCTGAACCGCCACGATCTTCTTCACCCGCGTGACGCCGGTCTCGATGTCGACTTCGACGTCGGCGAACTGCACGCCGCTGGTGCCGACGCTCGACAGGCCCTGCTCCCAGGCGCCGGGCGCCTGAATCGGCGAGGTGCCGAGCAGCTTGCACGCGTCCTTCCAGGCCAGACCCTTCGACGGATTGTCCTTGACCTGGATGCGGCCGCCTTTGGCGACCAGCGCCTCGGGCGCGACGCCCAGCTGGGGCGCGACCTTGGCCAGCAGTTCCTTGAGCGCGTTCTCCGCCGCGATGCGCACCGTCGGCGAGACGGAGCCGACCGTGATGCTGCCGCCGCTGCCAGGCGCGAACGGATAGTTGGTGTCACCGATGGCGGCCGTCACCGCGTTGAGCGGCAGCCCCATCGTTTCCGCGGTGATCATCGCGACCAGCGTGCGGGTGCCGGTGCCGATGTCCTGCGTGGCGATCTTGTTGGTGACGCTGCCGTCCGGCAGGATCTCGCACATCGCGCGCGTCGCGCGGTTGCCGGCGCCTCCCCAGACATTGGCCGCGCACCCGAGGCCGCGCTTGATCGGGCCCGACGCCGAGTCTCCCGTGGGATGCCGCTTGCTCCACCCGATTTTTTCGGCGCCGATCGGGAAATACTTGCGCCACTGCGCATTGGGCGCCTCGGGTCCGAGGTTGCGCAGCCGCAGTTCGAGCGGATCCATGCGGAGCCGATCCGCGAGCTCGTCGATCACCGTCTCGGTGATGAAGCACGCCTGGGGATGGCCCGGGGCGCGGAACGCGCGCTGCGGCCCGGCGTTGGTGTAGACGTCGACGTGTGACTGGCGGCGGTTGGCGAAACCCCAGGTCTGCCCCTGCGGCGGAGCGTAGACGCCGTAGGGCACGCTGAAGCCGGCGCCGGCGCCGGCGCCGCCGGTGCCCCACGTCTCCGAGTCCCACGCGACGAATTTGCCTTCGGCGCTGACCCCCGCTCGTACTCGCGCGAACGCCGACGGACGGTTGCCGGTGATGAGGTGCTCGTGCTTGCGGTCGAGCATGATTTTGACCGGCGCGCCCGCCGCCTTCGCGAGCCGCGCGGCGATCACCAGCTGGACGTCGGCGCCCAGCTTGCTGCCGAAGCCGCCACCCATGTACTCCGTGACGACCCGGGCGTTCGCCGCTGGAATGCCCAGGCCCTGGGCGATGCCGTCGCGCGCGGCATTGATGCCCTGGGTCGAGACGTGCAGCAGCAGCTTGTCGCCGTCCCACTCGGCGATCCCGCCGTGGGTTTCAAGCGACGTGTGCGTCTGCACCTGCGTCTCGTAGAGGCCCTCGACCACGTGGGCCGCGGTCTTGAGAGCCGCCTCGGCGTCCCCCTCCTGCCGCACGGTCGGCGCGGTCACGTTGGGCCGCGTGGGGAATAACTGCGGCGCGTTCGGATTCCTCGACTGCTCGACGGTCGCGAGCGCCGGCAGGACCTCGTAGGTCACCTTGATCAGCCGCATCGCGTCGCGGGCGATCGCTTCGGTCGTCGCTGCCACGGCGGCGACTTCCTCACCCTGGTAGTTGATCATCGCCTTGGCCGGGTCGCCGGGATCCTTGACGGTGATCGCGGCCTTCACGCCGGGCAACCGCTGTGCGGCGGTCAGGTCAATGGCCGTCACGCGTGCGCGCGCATGCGGCGAGCCGAGGATCTCGCCGTACAGCATCCCCGGACGGATGATGTCGTAGCTGTATTTGGCGCGGCCGGTGGCCTTGTCGGGTCCGTCGAGACGCTTGATCGACTTGCCGAGGAGCGTGCGGTCCGCAACGGACGGCCAGTTGCGCGGTGGCCCCGTGGGTGCGGCCGGCGGCTGCGCCGCGGGCGGCTGCCCGGAGGGCGTCTGAGGGGGCTGCAGCACCTGCGGCGGTTGCTGCCCGCCCGCCGGCGCTTGAGCGGATGTGGGTTGATCAGCCACGAATGACCCCCTTGGTGCTGAGCGCCGCTTCGAGCACGCGGACGTAGGTCCCGCAGCGGCAGATATTGCCGTCGAGCGCCTTCTTCGCCTGCGCCGCCGTCGGGTTCGGCGTCTTCTCGAGGAGCGCCACCGTCGCGGTGACGAACCCCGGGGTGCAGAACCCGCACATCAAGCCGTCCTTGTCGCAGAACGCCTGCTGCACCGGGTGCAGCACAGTCCCCTGCGTGAAGCTCTCGACCGTTCGGATCTTCTTGCCCTGCGCTTCGATGGCGAGGGTCGAGCAGGCGTAGATGGTCTTGCCATCCATGATCATCGTGCACGCGCCGCAGGCGCCGCGGTCGCAGACGCGCTTGACGCCCGTCACCGGCGGCGTCAGCCGGGTGCGCAGGGCGTCGAGCAGCGTGACACGGGGCTCGATCTCCAGCCGCTGGAGCTGACCGTTGATGGTCAGCGAGATCGGCACGGCGCCGGGACCGACAGCGTTGACCCCCTGGGCGCTGGTGACGGGAGCTTTGGTCAGGACGCCGGCGGCCACGCCGCCCGCGCCAACGGTTTTCAGGAAGCTGCGCCGGCTGAAGCCCGGCTCGTCTTTGCGTCTGGGCATGTAAGACCTCGAATCCCGGATATTACTCTAGACTTTGCGGGCGCGGGCGCGTCCGGCCCGCATCGCCTCTGCCGAGGACTGGCGCCACTCGTCCCACGAGAAGGCGCCCGGGCCGGTCAGCATCAGGCAGAGGAGCGCCCCGATCAGGACCAGCGTGAACTCGACCCCCTGCCCGCGCGGGGAGTTGAGGAAGAAACCGTGTAGATAGTGCACTTTCCAGACAGCGACGCCCATGTCGATGGCCAGCGCGAGGGCCACCCACCGGGTCAGCCCGCCCAGGATCAGTAAGGCCCCCCCCGCGAACTCGGTGAACCCGACCAGGATCGCCAGAGGGTAGGCGTAGGGAAGCCCGAGGCTGGTGAAGAACGCGGCGGTGCCGGTGAGCCCGGGCCCGTTCCACAGGCTGAACAGCTTCTGCGCGCCGTGGGCAAGAAAGACCGCGCCCACGCACAATCTCAGCGCGGCGGGGCCATACGGTCTCATGGTGCGCGTATTTTGCCACTAAAAAAGGCTTTTGGCTTTAGGCTTTTCACCTTCGCACGCGGGAGGGATGCCGCGTGCTACGGTGGAGCCACCGAAGCCGCTGCGCGGCGAAGGTGGGGGCCCGTTCACCTGCTGGAGGCCGCATGATTGACCGCCGCACCTTTTTACGGGCGGGGACGACGAGCGCGGTGGCGCTCACCGCGTTCACCAACGACAGCCTGGCGCGGGTCGCGGCGGCGGCGGCGCGAACGGCCGGCGCCGCACCCGCGGACGTCGCGAGCGACGAGACCTACTGGCGCGAGATCCAGCAGGGCTTCACGCTCGATCGCACCATCATCAATCTCAACAACGGCGGCTGCTGCCCGAGCCCGCGCGTCGTCCACGACGCCTTCAAGCGGTATCTCGACATCTCGAACCAGTCCCCCGTGTACCACATGTGGCAGATCCTCGAGCCCAACATCGAGACCGTGCGGCGGCGGCTCGCGGCGGCGTTCGGCTGCAGCCCGGAGGAGATGGCCATCACGCGCAACGCGAGCGAGGCCCTGCAGATTGCGCAGCTCGGCATCGACCTGAAGGCGGGCGACGAAGTCGTCACCACCAACCAGGACTACGGCCGCATGCTCGACACCTGGGACCAGCGCGCGCGCCGCGAAGGCATCACCGTCCGCAAGATCTCGTTCCCGGTGCCGCCGCCGTCGATGGACGATCTCGCCGATCGGCTGATCAGCGCGATCGGACCGAAGACCAAGGTGCTCCACTTCTGCCACATCACCAACCTCACCGGACAGATCTTCCCGGTGAAGAAGATTTGCGACGCGGCGCGGGCCAAGGGGGTCAAGACCGTGGTCGACGGCGCGCACGCGTTCGCGCACTTTCCGTTCAAGGCGGCCGACCTCGGCTGTGACTTCTACGGCACCAGCCTGCACAAATGGCTGCTGGCGCCGATCGGCACCGGCTTCCTCTACGTACGCCGCGAGCACATCGAATCGCTGTGGGGCCTGACGCCGACCAGCGCCGCCCGCGC
The DNA here is from genome assembly GCA_046594705.1 of Vicinamibacterales bacterium. Taxonomy (GTDB): domain Bacteria; phylum Acidobacteriota; class Vicinamibacteria; order Vicinamibacterales; family 2-12-FULL-66-21; genus JAICSD01. The sequence continues at coordinate 2,860 of JBKJRJ010000298.1, read as the reverse complement.
CAGGGACATCCGCAAGTTCGAGGAGATCGGGACCCATCCCGCGGCGAACCACAACGCCATCGCCGAGGCGCTCACCTTCCACGACGGCATGGGGATCGAACGAAAGTCGGCGCGCCTGCGCTACCTCCGCAACCGCTGGGCCGCCCGCCTCCAGAAGACGGGGCGCTTCACGATCCACACGCCGATGGATCCGGCGCAGTCCTGCGCCATCGGCACCGTCCAGGTACTGGGCGTGCCGACGGGGAAGGCGGTCGCTCAGTTGTGGGAGAAGTGGCGAATCATCGCGACGCCGATCGTGCACGCCGAGTACGAAGGCATCCGGGTCACGCCGAACGTCTACACCACGCTCGAGGAGATCGACACGTTCGGGGACGCCATGGAAAGGGTGAGCGAGGGCTCGTGAGCTGTTCGGCCAACGGGTCATCGGTGATCGGGGAATCGACGTGCGATTCCCCGATCAGGCGCTGCCCGATTCCCCGATTTACTTGATCGGCTTGCCCTCGGCGTCGAAGGCCTGGACCGCGCCGAGCTTCTTGAGCGCGGCTTCGACCTTGCCCTGCTCGCCCACCGCCACGATCTGCAGCCGCTCCGGCGCCCAGTATTTCCGGGCGACCCGCTGGATGTCGGCCGTCGTCACCGCTTCGATCCGCGACGGGTAGGTGTCCCAGTAATCGGCGGGCAACTTGTAGAGGTAGCGATCGATGTAGTTGTTGAGGATCGCGTTGGGGTTCTCGAGCGACAGCGCGAAGCCGGCGACGATCGCCTTCTTCATGTTGCCCAGTTCCTGCTCGGTGACGGCGACCTCGCGCATCTGCCGGATTTCGTCGATCAGGTCCGTCAGCGCCGGATCGGTGACTTCCGATCGCACGTCGGTGGAGGCAGTCCACGAGCCGCGGATCTTGCTGGAGTTGAAGCCGCTGTTGGCCCCGTAGGTGTAGCCCTTCTGCTCCCGCAGATGCTCGAACAGCCGTCCGAACGGCCCGCCCAGGACTCGGTTCGCCACGGTCAGCGCTTCGAAGTCCGAGTCGGTGCGCTGGAGGCTCTGCGTGCCGATCCGGAGACTGGTCTGCACGGAGTTCGGCCGCGCCACCAGCGAGATCGACGGCCCGGTCAGTGCCGCGGGCTCGGTCTGCGCCGCGATCGCGACGCCCGACTTTTTCCACGCCGCGAAGGCGGTCTCCGCCTTCGCCCTGGCCTGCGCCATCGTGATATCACCCGAGACCGCCAGCACGGCGCGGTCGGGAACGTAGCGGGTCTTGTGGAACTCCACCAGCGCATCGCGCGTGAGCGCGTCGAGCGACGCGGGGGTGGGCGAGACCCGGCCGGCCGGATGATCGCCGTACATCACGCGGTTCAGCCGCTCCTGCGCGAGGAACGCGGGGCTGGTCCGCTGCTGCATCAGCCCGGCGCGGGTGCGGGTCTTGAACCGATCGATCTCCGCCTGCGGGAACGACGGGTTGAGGAGCACGTCCGCCATCAGCGCCAGCACGGTGTCGAGATTGGTGGTGAGACCGCTGCCGGCGACGGTCGCCATCGGCGACGAGATCCCGGCGCCGACGTTGACGGTCGCGGCCAGGCGGTCGAGCTGTTCCGACAACTGCTCCGAGGTCTTCGTCGTCGTCCCCTCACGCATCAGGGACGCCGTGAACCCGGCCAGGCCGGAAATCGCCGCCGGATCGTAATACCCGCCGGCCCCCTCGATGATCATCTGGAAGCTCACCTGCGGCGTGCGGTGATCCGTCAGCACGATGAGGTGCACGCCGTTCGACAGGTCCGCTTCCTCGGGCTTCGGCAGCTTGACCCGGAGAATCTCCTTCGACACCGGCGCCTTGTTCTTCAGCACCGTCCCGGCAGCCTTGGTGGGATTGGCGCCCGGGGGCGGCTGCTGCGCGCCGACACCGGTCGCCAGCATGGCGGCGACTGCCATCACGAATACCTGGCGCTGCATTACTGGCCTCCCTTCGCCGCGGCCGCTTTCGGCATGGTCACAATCACCGAGCGGTTCTCCTTCGTCAGATACTTCTTCGCCACGCGCTGCACGTCGGCGGCCGTCACTTTCAGGATCTTGTCCGTGCGGGTGTTGATCAGGTTGGGGTCGTTGAAGAACATCGCGTATTCGCCGAGCTGCACGGCGCGCTGCAGCGTGCTGGTGGCGCCTGCCGCCTGCTGCCGGCGCGCGGCGTTGTGAGCCTTCTCGATTTCCCAGTCCGCGATCGGCCCGTTCTTCACTTTTTCGATCTCCTCGTAGAGCGCCGCTTCGGCGTCCGCCGGGCTCTTCCCCGGCGCGACCGACGCGAACGCCGAGAACAGCCCGGGCCCGCGGCTGTCCGACGAAAACACCCCGGCCCCCGTCGCCAGCTGCTTTTCGCGCACGATGATCTGGTTGACACGCGAGCTGCGGCCCGACGACAGCACGTCGGACAGCACCTCGAGCGCGGCGCTGTCGGGCGAGCCCGCCGGCGGCGCGATCCAGGCGATGTCGATGCGCGGGAGGCGCGCGAGCGGATCCTCAATCGTGCTGCGGCGCTCCGCGGTGTGCGGCGGCTCCGTCAGGTCGGGCCGCTTGGGGTCCGGCTGCCGCGCGATGGTGCCGAAGTACTTCTCGACCAGCGCCATCGTCTTCTTGCTGTCGACGTCGCCGACGATCGAGAGAACCGCGTTGTTCGGCGCGTAGTAGGTCTTGAAGAACGTCGCCACGTCGTCCACCGATGCCGCGCTGAGATCTTCCATCGAGCCGATCACCGAGTGCTTGTAGGCGGGGTTGTCGTAGGCCTGCTCGCCGGTCTTTTCGAACGTCTGGCCGTAGGGCTGGTTGTCGACGCGGAGCCGGCGCTCTTCCTGCACCGCGCCCTTCTGGTTG